>JANNHC010000194.1:0-3281 GCA_031404215.1 Acidobacteriota bacterium | reverse complement strand
ACGCGCGCTCTGGAGCTCGCGGTCGAGACGTGGCCTCGAGGAGGCCGCGCAAGCCTTTCGCGTCGCGATTCAATTGGATCCCGGCCATGCGCAGTCTCGTTCCGGATTGGCCGATACGTACGCGGTGCAGGCCAGCCTCGGATTCGTTCGGGCGCGCGATGCCTATTCACTGGCGCACGGCGCCGCGCTCGAGGCGTTGCGGCTCGATCCCGGACTGGCCGAGCCGCACGCATCCCTCGGACGCGTGAAATTCAGCTACGAGTGGGACGCCAAGGGTGCGGAAGAAGAGTTCCAGCGGGCGCTGGCCGTCAACCCGGGCTACGCCACTGCCCACCAATGGTACGCGGTGTTTCTGGCGACGCAGGGGCATCTCGATGATGCCCTGCGCGAGGCTCGCCTTGCGGAGCAGAGCAATCCGCTCTCGCCGATCGTCCACTGGAACGTGGCGCGCACGCATTTCTTTCGGCGCGAGCACCAGGCGGCGACGGAAGCGGTCGGCCGCGCCCTCGCCCTGGATCCGGATTTCGCGATGGCACACCTGCTCGCCGCGCGAATCTTCGCGCAGGAGCGCCGTTTCCCCGAGTCGCAGCGCGCACTGGACCGGATACCGGACGCGGAGCGAACATCAGAGGCACGCGCGCTCGACGCGTACATCGCGGCGGTTCGCGGCGACCGGAAGACGGCGCTGGCGATCGTGAAGCGGCTCGAGGCCGACACCGCGTCGCAGCACGTGCTGCCATACTATGTGGCCAAGGTTTTTGCCGCACTGAACGAATCCGTCGAGGCGCTCGCGCATCTGCAACGCGCTGCCGACGAGCATTCGGCGCAAATCGTGTTCATGAATATCGATCCGGAGCTCGCGCCGCTGCGCTCGGACTCGCGATTTGTGGCTCTCGCGAAGCGCGTCGGCGTGATTGGAGGACGCTGACGCCAGTGCGCGCCTCGCCCGCTTGCGCTCGAACGTCCGCGCGGCGAGCTCGAGCGCAAACGCATCGATCCCCATCAACGCTTCGACCTCGACGCGAGACAACCCCGCGCCATCGGCTGTACGTCGCCGGTCACTGAAGAACTCGGCGCGAAAGCGCGCGTCGGTGTAAAGCCGTGCGAGGACCGTCTCGAGCGCCGGGTTGCTCATCGCGCCCTCCGGCCTGGGAGATCCGCCGATTGCCGAGTATCCGCGGCCGCACGCCGGCCTGCCGCGAGCGCTTCCCTGGCCCGTGCCAATTCGACGAGCAACTGCGCGAAGGGAGGAAATGCGCCCTCGCGTTCCAGCACGATGGTGAGCGGCTGCGGCGCCCGCTCACCGACGAGCGTCAAGAGCTCGAAGACCTCCGCCGGCACGTCGTGGCGATGATCGTCCACTCGCAGCGTCCTGCCAGTAGTGGAGTCCGTCGTGTCGACGCCGCCGGCGATGTGCACGGTGGCGACGCAATCCAGCGGCAGCGCACGGACGAAAGCCTTTGCGTCATATCCGAGGTTCACCGCATTCGTGCACACATTGTGCAGGTCGAGCAGCAGCGGGGCCTCCGTGGCCCGGAGCACGGCGCACAGCCACGTCAGCTCGTCGCGAGTGCTGCCCGGAGGGTCCAGGAGCGTCGCCACGTTCTCGAGGGCCGGCGTATCGCCAATCACCTGACGTGCGCGGCGCACATTCGCGGTGAGGCCTTCGATCAGCGCGTCCGACCGGGGCGGCGCCGCGAGGTGCTCCAGCTCGATACCACCCGCACGAACGAACGCCAGATGCTCGGACCAGCTTTCCGGCTGCACCTCTTCCACGAGCCGGGCCATCTGTTCGAGGCGCCAGTCGTCCACGCGCGAGGTGGACGCCAGACCCAGCGACACCCCGTGAAGCGAGACCGGGATCTCCCGCGACAGCACGCGCAGGAAGTCTCGACCGTCCGCGGTCCCGTGCCACACGGCCTCGGGTATCACTTCCAGCGTGTCGATCGCGTGCCGCGCTCGAAGAATGTCGGGCGCCAGTGCGGGGTGCCAGGTCAAACCAAACCGGTCATGCATGGTGCTCATCCTTATCCTCCACACCCTCCACAGCCTCCGCAGCCGCCTCCACAGCCGCCACCGGCGTCACCCCCGCTCGCCTTGGGTTGCAAGGCTTTCGTCTGCGCATAAGCGACCGCCTCGAGCGCGCCAAAGCCAAATACCGCGGCGACGACCGCCATCTCTTCCGGCGGCGGGTGATTCTTACCCTCGACGCGGCTGCGCGTGGAGTCGAACGTGTGCATCAGGTAGTTGAGCGCTCGATCCCCGGCGGACGTGCGGCGCTGCTGGGTGATGCGGTAGGCGGCGTAGCCACAGATGCCGACCGCAAGGATGAGCAGTCCCACGTTTGAGTGACCCCGAGAGAGTGCGACCGATATCTTCAGGCCCGCGAGTCCGGCGAGCGCGACAAGCGCACCGAGAAAACGACGCTGACGGGCGTCCTTCAGCGCGGCATCGGGGATTAACCCACACGCCTCGAGCACGGGCTCCGCATGCGCGCGGACCGTGACCTGCAGGCCCTCGTCCTCGAAGATAGAGCGCGCATCATTCCCGCTCGCGAAGTGTTGGTGAACGGCGCGATCGATGGCCGAAGCATCTGGAGGCAGCGACACTTTTCGCGAGACGTGCAGCGTGTCGCCGGGAGCAAGGAGCAGCGCCCCGCGTTCGAGCAGCGTCACGGTCGCGACCCTGAGCGCTTCGGCAGGCCCGCCGCGCAGGCAGGCGATCGTGCAAGGGTCGGTGGGCGCGGGTCCAGTCGGCAGCTGCGGCTCCCTGGACCGGTTCAGCCAATACAGTGCCAGGCAAACGGCGGCGCCGTACGCCGCGTAGAACACGAGGAAACCAGGGCCGGTGAAATCGAGTGGATTCATGTGCCCGCCACCCCCTTCACTGGAAAAACGCGTGAAGCGGGTGGAACCTCTCTCATCCCCCGAATGAGAGGGTCTCCAGCGCCTTCACGCGTCTCTCAGTGAAGGCAACACTGAACCTGAACAACGCCACAGCTCCTGTCGGAGAGCCTAGCGCTGAGCTGGACGTGGAGGCGCTGCTCGTGGCGACGCCGTTGGTGTTCGGGGCTATCTGGGTGTGCGACGCATCAATGCCTACCGATCACGAAAGGGGCGACACGATGGATGTCGATCGTTGGCGGCGGGCTGGCGTCCCATTCGTGTATGGTCTCTTCCTGGTCTTCCTCGTCGCTTTCCTGTGCGAGGCACTCATCCTACGCGGCTGCGGGGATACGAAGAGCTGTTCGCCCGCCCGACAAACCGCTGCTGTGATTTCCA
>JANNHC010000193.1:0-1651 GCA_031404215.1 Acidobacteriota bacterium | reverse complement strand
ACAGTTTCCAGCCCGGGCCTTCGGCGACGTAGCGGCTTTTAACGCCGTAGCGCTGGCCGTCTTCATCGTCAATGTTGCCGTTGCCGATCTGCCCACTTGACGAGGAACACGTTCCGCGCCGGCGCGTCGAAGACGGCGCCGAAGTCGCGGTTGAATTCGAACGAGCCGCGGTCGATCGTGCCTTCGCGGCCCTGCTGCCACACGGCGAACAGCGTCGAGCCCGGCTTGTACTCCCATCGCAACACGTTCGTGGTTCTGAACGAGCGATAGTTGAAGTCCGCATTCCCCGCGTACGCGATCGGCCTGTAACGATCCTCGTACGACTTCGAGCGGCCATCCACCAGTTCCTTGAAGCTCGAGTAGTCGCCGGCCGACACGAACGGCTCCGCGTACAGCTGAATCGAGAGCGCGGGCGTCACGGTGTAGTTCAGGCGCGCGGTGAGACCGACCGTCTTCTGATCCAGTCGCCCGAAGAGATAGCGTCCGTCATCGGTCGCCTCGACCCACTGCGACTCGTCGTGGTTCCGGCTGAAGCGAAGCCCGGCGGTCACTTTGAGAAACGACGAGGGACGATACGACACCGAGGGGCTGAGGTCGTGGAACCTGGTGCCCCTGCCGTCGGTCGAGTTGAACGTGAAGACGCTGGCCGACACGCGCGGCCGTTCGTCCCCTTCAATGTAGCCCCAGATGGAGCGCTGGAGATTGCCGTACACACCGGGTCCCCCGCGCGTGCCGCGGTCGTCGAAGCGCTGCGGGTTGAGGTTGGCCCCCATACCGGTGCCCCAGTTGTTCCGGAACATCGCGTGCGCATTCACGTTGAAGCCCGAGAACAGGCGATCTCCGTCGAAGTTCCATGCCGCCCACTGATTCAGGTTGTAGCGGAAGCTGCGGAGGTACTTCGACGGCTTGTCGTACCGGACCTGGATCCAGTTGCTCATCGATCGCTGGTCGGCGCGGCGCATGAACCCCACGTCGTTGATCTCGAACCCGGGGCTCTTGACGCCGACGTTGGAGGTGAACCGGACACGCTCCCCGGCAATCTTGGTGAACATCGCAGAGCCGCCATAGCCGTTCAGCGAACGGCGCGAGGGATCGTAGCTGAGGCTGTTCGAGTCCGGCCGCTGGAAGCTGTGCACGTTGCTGCGCTGCAGGGCGGCGATCGCCGCCGCCTCGCCGTGCACGCTGCTGCCCGCCAGGAATCCCTTGATCGCGTACTGTTTGCTCAGGCGCCAGTCCACGTCCAGGCCACCCGTGTACGCCTGGCCCGGAAGAAACCGCGTGGCGGCATCCAGGTTTCGGTTCGTCGCGGTCGCCATGAACCCGAGCGACGACTGGTTCGTGAACTCGCGGCGTGCGCGTAACACGGAGTAGCTGGCGAGCGGCTCCACAGTTTGCCGGGTACGCACCGTCCCGTTTGCGATGACGGCGTCTTCGTCGGACGTCACGGCATTCAGCGCGCCGACCGAGAACGCCCCGATACGCCCGGTCAGCTTGGCGGCGCCGAGAATGGTGGTCTGGCCGGGTGCCGACGAGTAGCCGCCGTCTGGCACATCAGCCGAGCCGCGCGGCGTTCGCCCGATCCGGCGTGAGTAGAAGAGCCCGCTGCAGCTGCCGTCGTTGCAGTCGATGTCGAAGCTGAAAATGCCGGACC
>JANNHC010000192.1:0-3066 GCA_031404215.1 Acidobacteriota bacterium | reverse complement strand
TGGTTCTCAGCCACGGGACCGGGGTTCGATTCCCCGTACCGGTACCATCCTCACAAACGCCAACTTTTGAGGTAGTTGTGAGCGTTTGGTGTGCGGCGTCAGAGCTATCAGAGAAGCGCTATTCGGCTGCTCTATTCGCCGAAGGGTCAGCTCGGTGGCCGGCACGCAACCTTGTGTACCTCTTGTCGTACGGTCGATAATCGACTCTTCCAAAAATGCGGTGTTCCAAATGCGGTGCCCCTGCCGGTCCCCGATCGACCGTCTGTGAGAAATGTCTCGAGACGATCGCCCCTGACCTGACGCGTCTTGCTGCATCCGACGCCTCCACAGGCATCACGGGAGGACTCGCGAACGCCCCGAACGGCACCCTCTCGGACGAGAGCCGGAACGCATGGACCGGCATAGTGGAGCCGGACGGCACGCGGCTCGTCGTCAGCGCATCAGACCCGACCAGGGCCGGGCTCCAGCCGGGCACGACAGGCGGCAGGCGATCCCCTCGTCGGGTCACAGGCGGATCCAGTGGCGCGCGCACCCCGCGCGGCGCAGGACCGGACTCGGCGGCAGCGGGCCCTCTCGAGGTCGGCCAGGCGTTCGGCGAGCGCTACCACGTCATCCGCCTGCTCGGCATTGGCGGCATGGGCGCCGTCTATCAGGTCTGGGACGCTGACCTCGAGGTGGCGCTTGCCCTGAAGGTGGTCCGGCCCGACGCCACCAACGATCCCGTCATGGCGGAAGAGATCGAGCGTCGCTTCAAGCGCGAGCTGCTGCTGGCCCGCAAGGTGACCCACCCGAACGTAGTCCGCATCCACGACATGGGGGAGTTTGACGGCATCAAGTACATCACGATGCCGTACATCGAGGGGACAGACCTCGCGCACATCCTGAGTGAGCGACGGACCCTTCCAGTGACCGAGGCACTCCAGTTCGCGCGTCAGGTTGCGATGGGGCTCGCGGCCGCGCACGAGGCGGGGGTCGTGCATCGCGACCTGAAGCCGGCCAACATCATGATCGACGCGCAGAAACGCGCGTTGATCATGGACTTCGGCATCGCGGGTGGGGCCACTGGTGTGGACGCGGTCGCGGTCGCCGGCGCATCCCGGTCGGTTCATGCCGGGGCGACGCACCTCGGCAGCGTCATCGGGACCCTGGAGTATATGGCGCCGGAGCAGGGACGCGGCGAACGCGTGGATCACCGGGCGGACATTTACACCTTTGGCCTCATTCTGTACCGGATGTTGGTGGGCACCCGGCTCGCGCCCGGTGCGACGGACGCGTTGTCGGATCTCACCGCGCGGATGGCCGCCGAGCCGCCGCCCCTCCGGAAGATTGACAGCACGACCCCGCCGGCGATCGAAACGATCGTCTCGCGCTGCCTGCAACCCGATCCTGCTGCCCGGTACCAGACGACCGCGGACCTGGTGAACGCGCTGAAGGCACTGGACGATGAGGGCGTTCCGCTGCCGCCGCCTCCGCATCTCTTGTCGTCGTGGCGCTTCCGGGCAGCTGCGCTCGCGGTGGTCCTGGCCGTCGTGACGGCGACCTGGTTCACAGGGCAGTTCGTGCGCGGTCCCGCTGCTCCGGTTCAGCGCGATCCCATCGCTGTGCTCGTCGGCGACGTGTCCAACCGTACCGGCGAGCCCGTGTTCGACGGCCTGCTCGAACAGGCCTTGACCGTCGGCGTGGAGAATGCGGCGTTCATCTCGGCGTACCAGCGGCCCGCTGCCCTGCGGGTGGCGCGACTCCTGAACGCGGGAGATCGCCTCGACGAATCGACGGCGCGGCTCGTGGCCATGCGGGAAGGCATCAAGATCGTCCTGCTCGGCACGATCGAAAAGCGTGGGACCGGCTACGCGCTCTCCGTGCGAGGCGTCGACCCGACATCGGGAAAAGAGCTCGCCGCGAGTCACGCGGACGCGCGCGATCGCGCCGGCGTGCTTCGCGCCGGCGACGCCCTCGCGGCCCGCCTGCGGTCGGCCCTCGGCGATACGCGGCCCGCAGACCCGAAGGAGACCTTCTCGTCCGCCTCGCTTGATGCGGTAGCCGCCTACACCCGCGCGCAGCAACTCTCGACGGCCGGACGCGATCAGGAGGCCATCGCTCTCTTCAGGGAGGCGACTGAGCGCGATCCCGGGTTTGGCCGTGCCTACGGCGGATGGGCGATGAGTGTGACCCGGCTGGGGCGCCGCGAGGAAGCCGAGCCGCTGTGGAAGAAGGCCCTCGCCGACAAAGACCGGATGACGGACCGCGAGCGCTATCGCATGGAGGGTGCCTATTTCACGCTCGTGACGCGCAACTACGACAAAGCCCTCGATACGTACAGCGCGCTCGTAAAGGATTACCCGGCAGACGGCGCGGGGCACAACAACCTGGCGGTCGGGTATTTTCGTCGGCTCGAGTTCGCCAAGGCGACGGAAGAGGGACGCAAGGTCCTCGCGATCTACCCGGGCAGTCCGCTCTACCGCACGAATCACGCGTTGTATGCGATGTACGCAGGGGACTTCTCGCGCGCGGCCGCCGAAGCGCAGAAGCTCGTTGGTGAGGGCCAGGCCGCGTACGACACGTACCTTCCCCTCGCCATCAGCTCGATTGCCGGGGGGCAGATCGACGCGGCGCGCGCAGCCTACGACCGTATGGCCGGCGTGGACGCGTCCGGCGCCTCGCTCGCCGGCATCGGCCTGGCGGACCTCGCGTTAGTGGAAGGACGTGCCGCCGAGGCCGTGCGGCTGCTTCGCGCCGGCATCGCGCGGGATCAGCAGGATCAGAACGCGGCCGGCGTGGCTGCAAAGCATGTCGCCGTCGCCGATGCGATGGGCACTCGCCAACGGACCATGCGCCGAATCGCCTGCAAGCAGGCTCCTACAAGTACGAGAAGAACGGTAGGGCATGATGAGTTGGCGTTGGTTTGATCACATGCCCCGGAGCTTGCTCCGGGGATCTTTACTTGGACTGGTCCGGCCGGTCGAGCGCGCCGGACAGCGCCGCGGCCGGGCCCCACCAGCCGCGTGCGCGCAATTTCTCCGCCCAGCGGGCCGGCCGCAGCAGCGAGACCAGGGCGATCAGCACGCA
>JANNHC010000191.1:0-25648 GCA_031404215.1 Acidobacteriota bacterium | reverse complement strand
GTTCTCATCACGACAGCGTTCGATGGCAATACCTTTCAGATCCATTCAGTCGCGGGACCGGGAATGGATCGGCAACAACTGACGTTTTTTCCTACCGGAGGCGGTGTTGCGCCGCGGAGCCTCGGCGCCTGGTACGCCCCCGACGGCACGTCCTTCGTGTTCAACAAGGATTCCAGCGTCGGCGGCGAGACGATGCAGTTGTTTCGCTTCGACCTCGCCACGAAAAAAAGCATCCTGCTGACCGATGGCCGTTCACGAAACGGTATGCCCGTTTGGTCGCGAGCCTCGGGTCTTGTCGCCTTTGACTCCACGCGGCGTCGTGGACACGACGGTGCGGATCGCGATCTGTGGGTCATGAATCCGCTCGATCCATCGAGCGCGAGGCTCGTCTCGCAGGTCGAGGGCACATGGAGCGTCGCCGACTGGTCTCCAGACAACAGCGAGCTTCTGGCCGTTAACGCCCCTGCCGCCAATACGCAGACGTCGTTGTGGCGCGTGAACGTCAAGTCAGGGGAAAGGACTCAGCTCAGTCCCGCTGGCGATCCCGCCGTGTGGCGCGCGCCGACGTATTCCCCCGACGGGCGTTACGTATTCGTGCTGAGCAACCGCGGCTCCGAAACGCTCCGCCTCTGGCGCGGCGAGATCGCGTCGGGCGTGTGGAAACCAATTACAGCCGAAGCCGATGATCTGGAGTCGTTCGCGCTCTCGCCTGATGGGCGGACGATAGCCGCGGTATTCGACAGCACGACCAGCAGCCGCGTGGAGCTGCTCGACGCCAGAACTTTCGCGGTCCGCTGGGCGCCGAAACTTCCCGCTGGACAGCTGCTGCCGGCGCCGCCAAAGTGGCGCGGAGACAGCAGCGAAGTCGCCTTCTCCCTGTCATCGCTCCGCACCTTCGCCGACGTATTTTCCGTGAACGCGCGAACGGGCGCGGTCGAGCGATGGACGAGGAGTGAATTCGGCGCATTCGATCCGGATTCCCTGCCGGAGCCGGAGATTGTCCGTTGGAAGAGCTTTGATGGTTTGACGATTGCCGGTGTCCTGTACCGTCCGCCGTCACGATTTACCGGGCCGCGTCCGGTCATCATCAGCATCCACGGCGGTCCTGGCGGGTCGGGGTCGCGCGAACGCCCGCGTTACCAGGGCCGCAGCGCGTATCTCCTGAACGAACTGGGCATCGCCATCGTGTACCCCAACGTCCGCGGAAGCTGGGGTTTCGGCAAGGCCTTCGGCCGGCTGGACGACGGGATGAAGCGCGAAGACTCGGTCAGGGATATCGGCGCGCTGCTCGACTGGATCGAAACGCAGCCGACGCTCGACAAGAACCGCGTGATGGTGACCGGGGTCAGTTACGGCGGATACATGACGTACGCGGCCGCGGAGATGTACAGCTCGCGTTTGCGCGGCGCCCTTGCCGCTGCCGGGATCTCGGATTTCATCACGTATCTTGAAACGACGGATCCGACCCGTCCCCAGGATCGGCGAGCGGAGTACGGCGATGAGCGCATCCCGGAAATGCGCAAGTTCCTGACGCGCATCTCGCCGGTCACCAATGCCTCAAAGCTGCGGATTCCGTTGTTCATCGTGCACGGCGCGAACGACACCCGCGTACCGGTCGCGCAGGCTGAAGAGATGGCGAAAATCGTGCGCGCGAACGGCGTCCCGGTGTGGGTCACCGTGTACGGTGATGAAGGACACGACTTCTGGGCCAAAGCCGCGAACAACAACTTCTGGTTCTACACCTGGATTCAGTTCGTGAAGCAATACCTGCTGAACTAGTGTCTTGTCCCCGGCGTCTCCGCCCTCTCCGCCAACCAGGTATTCACGTCGTCCAGGATGTCGGCGAGCTCGGTGCGGCGCCGTCGCAGCCTGTCTCGCGTGTCCGCCTTCGTGCGCGTGAGCAGGAACCACGCGCGCACCGCGTCGAGGACCGCCGACTCGCGTTCGATGGCGAACAGGCCCCCGACGGCAAGCGCCGGCAGCAGAAGGAGCGTCGGGACACCCGTCGGGGATCCGCCGATCCACCACGCGCCCGAGACGAGCGCGAGCCACCACGCGGCATAAATCAGAAATCCCCCGACCACCTTGGCGGTCGCGGCAACGTCCGGCTCGCTGGTGAACCATCGCGCCCCGAATCCGGTCAGCCGGTACGGCACGGCGAACATCAACAGCGCGGCCAGCGCCAGCGGCAGGAGTACGAGCGCGGCCAGGATCTCTCGCAGCGCGAAGCGGACCGCGTCGCCAGACGATACCGACCAATCCAGATGCCGATCGTGCAGCCCGAAACGCTGCAGCCGCTCGTGGTAGCGCCGGAAACGCAGGAGCAGCTCGTCGAAGCGGCCCGGGTCCGCAGCCCGAAGGCGCTCGATGCCGGCGGCAATGATCCGCCGCCTCTCGACCCGCTCCTGCGGATCCCGGCCACGTCCGCGGGCCGCGGCGTACATCCGATCGACCCGGTCCACGATCGCCGCATCGGTCTTCGGATCCGCTTCGATCAACAACCGCCGCATGTGAGCGGCGATTCGATCCGTCAGCTCCCGGACGGCCTCGGGATGCGCTGCGGCGTCCGACAAGTCTCCGCACGTGAACCACTGCCCGTAGATCACCGTCACACGCGATCGGAAGGCGGTCTTCCGCTCGAAGTTCAGCCCCACCGGCACCAGGGCGACGCCGGTGCCCCCACGCTCCGCGCTGAGCGCCATCCGGGCGGCCCCGGTGCGCAGTGGCACCAGGCGCCCGGTCGAGTGGCTGACGCCCTCCGGAAAGATGCACACGGCGTCACCGGCCGCGAGGGCGGCATCGACGGCCGCAAACGTTTCCGTGTTCTTCGAAACGTCCACCCCCTGGTCGAGCTTTCGATAGACAGGAATGGCGCCCGCGCCGGAAACGAGCGGCCGCAGCGGCCCGTCAAAGAGCGTGGACTTCGCGAGAAACCGCACATCGCGGCCGGCCGTGGCCCAGATGACCGCCGGATCGAGCAGCGCATTGGGGTGGTTCGGCAGGACCATCACCGCCCCTGATGCCGGCGGCAACCCCGCGCAGTCCACGCGGTAGAACAGCCGGCACGTCAGACGCGCCAGCAGGCGGACGACGGGGGAGGCGGCCATCAATCCCTAATCCCTAATCCCTCATCCCTCATCCCTCATCCCTCATCCCTCATCACGAATCATGAATCATGAATCCTCGAATCCTCGAATCCTCGAATCGTGATTCAGCGATTCAGTGGGTATGCCTCGCGACCCATTCCCGAAGCAGCGAGTCACTCACCACGTACAGAGCGCCTTCGCGCGCGAGGATATCTTCGCGCACAAGGGCCGTGAGCGATGCCTGAACGGTTGACGGCCCGCCGAGACGATACCGTGCGCGAACGTCGGCCGACAACAGTTCCCTTCCCTCCTCGAGCACCGCCGCCCGGAGCGCGGCACGCTGGGCGAGCGTCAGGCGCTGCCAGGTGGCCTCGAAGATCGCGTCGTGCTCCCCGAGCAGCCGCTTCAGCGTTTGATGCAGGTCGTCGAGGCCGACGGTCTTCCCGCCCGTCGCGTCGTCCCAGACCTCGTGCGCGAGCCGTTGCACGTCGTACGGAAGATTACCCGCCAGTTCGATGACGGCCGCGCCAAGGCCGGGCGCCGGACGTAAGCGGGTGGCGCGGAAACGCGCCTCGATGAAATCGGCGAACCGGTCGGCCGGAATCTTCTGCAGGCGCATGACGGGGCCGGCCTTGTAGAAGGGCCGGCTGCGTCCGAGCATCCGCTCCATCAGGCTTGGCTCGGAACCCGAGAACACGTAGCCGACCTGCCGCTGGTGCTGGACGGCGGCCCGCAAGGCGTGCTCTACGTTGCCGCCGTTGAAAGAGGCGATGGCCTGAAACTCGTCGAGGGCGACGGCCAGCCGGCGCCCGCGCGCCTCGGCGATCCGGGCTGGCAACGCAAAGACCTCCTGGGCGAGCCGGGACACGTCCTTGTCCGTGCGAACCGAGGGGAAGGAGAGCGCGAGCTGGCTGCCTCCGCGCTCGTCTGGCTCGACACGAACCTCGGGGCGCACGGCGCCGAGCATGTCGCGAAGCCAGGCGCGAGCGCGATCGATCCGGGTTTCGATGCCCAGGAGCGCGCGCGCGTATCCTTCCAGGAACGCCACGTACGAGCTGTAGCTGCTCACGGTGACCTCGACCGTCAGCGCGCCGCCGCGCTCGGCCGCCCGCAGGGCCTGGCGGACGAGAGACGACTTGCCGTACCGCCGGGGAGAGATCAGGAACACTTTCTGGCCCGCGAGCAGGTCGCGGGTGAGCCGATCGAGCTCGGCTTCGCGATCGACGAACGCCGGGAGGGGAACGACCTCGCCGTACACGAAGGGGTTGGGCATAGATGTGGTCCCGCCATTACGTTGAACGACGTAACGGTTACGTAGTTTAACGTAATGGAGGCGCTGGCTCAAGCGGCCGGCCCGCGCCTGCCGGGACAACCCAGGTGGCGGTCGCGGTCCAGACGGCCCGCTCCTGCGGCAGCCACGACGGCAGCCGCTGCCAGCCAGCTCCGCCCGGAAAACCGAAGTCCGTAACGACCACGCTGATCTCGCGCAGGCGCGCCGCGTCGATACCGGCAAAGCTGGCGCGCCAGACGATCCCGTCGGCTGGGGGCGCGATGAACACCGCCGTCCACCGGCCGAGCCGCCTCGCACCGGGGAGGCTCGATCGCGCCGGCGCCATGCCAGCGGGAAGCACGAATGAGACCGCGAGGCCGCGCCGGCGAGGGACCGCGGTGATCGTCGCCTCGACACCGGCCTCGACGGGATTCACGGCGAAACCAGCGATGTCCACTGGCGCGGCTCCGAGCGGCTCACCACTGGTTCGAAACACGAACGGGTGAGAGAGCCGGCCCCACGGAATACTCGCCGCCGCCGCCGTCGATTGGAGTGTCCAGCCTTCCGGCGCGCCCGGGCCCAGGTCGAGGCCAGGCTCGATCGATCCGATTTCCCAGAGGGCCGCCTTTCCGTCCGCTTCCTGGAGCGCGCGGACATGGCGGCGGAGCGGCCGCTCGAATGTATACGCCGGCGCCGCCACAGCCAGACCTCCGGCAATGGCGACCCACAACAAACACAGCGCCGTGACGAGCGACGGCCGTCGCAGCGGTCGAGCCCCGGCGGTGGCGGCCACGAGCGGTGGCACGATCATCACTCCGGCCACGGCCATGATGACGGCGTACACGTACACGGGAGTGATGATCGGCAGCCGTCCCAGCACCGCTGTCGCGAGCCGCAGGAGATCGACGGTGTTCCGCAGCCACAACGTCGCCGCCACTCCCAGCACGGCAATCGACAGAATTCTGACCGCGGCCGTATTGCCCGCCGGGACGATCAGCAGACACGCGGAGGCCACGAGCAGCGGCAGCGTCCATAGGTACGCCGCACCTGGCGCGATCCAAACCGCGGCGACGGCGAGCGCAAGCCACAACGGCAAGACGAGGCTCCAGGTGACGATCGGGTGGCGCATTCCACGAACGCGTTCCGGGAGCCACGCGCCTGCCCGGCTCATCGTCCATCCGGTGGTCGTTCCAACCGCCACGAGAAGGAGGAACATGCGATCCGGCCGGGCGTACCACGGATGGTAGACCTCCCGGGCGGCACGAAGCGCCCACGTCGCACCCACCATTATCGCGATCGTGCCCGCCGCGCCCGCGAAAGCCCAGACGGCCGTGAAGATCCATCGCCAGCCATTACCGACCCGCACGGCCGCCCTGGCGATGCGGACGCAGGCGACGACGCCCAGCGTCACGGATGCCGCCGCGACGAGCCAGGCGATGACCATTGAATAGTTGAGCGCCGCGATGCCGCCGATGTCGAAGAAGGTTGCCGCCCACTTTCCGCGCTGCGTGATATCGATCCCGTCGAGTGCCGTCGCGACGGCGACGACGTTCTCTCCTGTGTCGCGAAGCGTTCGTGGCGCCAGCCGTTCCGGAACATCGCGGGCGGTGTGATACGCGTAGCCGTCGCCGACACTCGCGAAGTTGAGGCCCGGGATGTCCTGCCGCGCGAGGATCGTGAAGTCCGTGTCGTTTGGAAGGCGCTTGTAGACTTCAATGCCGAAGGAGCCGCCACGCGGGTGCGGCGCGCTGCGCGCCCAGGCGCCTGTCAGCCAGCCGTTGGCCGGTCCGGCCTCGAACAGCACCGCCGTGCCGCTGGAACCGGCCGCCTCGACGTTGAGATAGGCGTGCAAGGTCGAAGTGACAGACCGATCGGTGACGAGAGCGGCGGCTCCCATCAGGCCGGACTCCTCGCCGTCGGTCACGAGCACGAGCGTGGTCCATTGCCTGTCGCTCCGCGCCGCCAGGACTCTCGCCGCCTCCAGTGAAACCGCTACGCCAAGCCCATCGTCGGCTGCGCCCGGCGACTCGGGCGCGGAGTCGTAGTGAGAGAGCAGGCCGATCGCTTCAGGACGGCGGCCCGGGAGGACCGCGATGATGTTCGAGACGTGCGCCGTCCGCCCGAGGTCTGCGCGCCGCGCGTCGGCTTCCTGCACGCGCACGTCGTACCCGTACAACTTGAGCTGGTCGATGATGTACGCGCGGGCGAGGGCATTGGCCTCGCTGCCGATCGGGCGGCTTCCGATCGTCCCGGCAAGCATCGAGACATGCGCGCGGGCATTTTGCTCCGAAAACAGTCCGGCGCTCCGGGTGCAGCCCGGGAGCACCGCAAGAAAGCCGAGCAGGAGGAACGAGCACGTTCGCTGGCGCATTGGGGCCAGCCTAATGCAACGCCGGTGACTTGACCAGCCTCAGACTCAGCCCTTCAGCTTCCCCGTATAGAGCGCCATCCCCACGACTGCATCGACGTTCATGGCGTCGAGCCGCTCGATTTCTTCACGCGTCGTGATGCCACCGGCTGCTGTCAGGCCCCGCGCCGTGGCGGCGCGGAGCAACGTAATCGTGTCCATGTCGGTGCCGCGCATCAGGCCTTCGAGATCGACATGCGTGTACAGAAACTCTCCAACAAAAGGCTCGAGCACTGCCATGGCTTCAACCGGTGTCAGGTCGAGCGCCGTGCGCCAGCCGTGGATCACGACGCGTCCCCCCTTTCCGTCCACGGCGGCGATGAGCCGCTCCGGTCCCACCCGTTCCGAGACACGCCTGGTGAACTCGAGATCGACCGCGCCATCCTTGAAGAGCGCCGAGCCGAGGATGACCTTGGTAGCACCGAGCGCCAGGGTTGCCTCCGCGCGTTCGATTGAGCGGATGCCGCCTCCGACGCGGCACGGCAGCGCGGCGCAGATATGCCCCACGAGCTGTTCGTTGCCGCCGGCGCTCTTTGCGGCGTCGAGATCGATCAACTGCACTTTCGGATACGACTGGAATCGCGCGATCCAGGTCTCTACATCAGCCGTCTCGATCGCCAGCCGTTCGCCCTGTATGAGCTGGACGATCTTGCCGCCCTGGAGATCGATTGATGGAATCAGCATCTGACGGGTACGCCTCGCTCGAGCAAGTGCCGCTTCAAATCTGCGACCGCGTGCTCGGAGTAATGAAAAACGGAGGCGGCCAGCGCCGCGTCAGCCCGTCCCTCCGTGAAGACCTCGGTAAAGTGTTCGAACGTGCCGGCGCCGCCCGACGCGATCACCGGAATCGACACCGCCGTGGACACCGCGGCGGTCAACGCGCAATCGAAGCCCGACCGCGTGCCGTCCCGATCGATGGAGGTCAGCAGGACTTCACCCGCGCCGCGCGATTCAGCCTCGACGGCCCATTCAACGGCGTCGCGTCCCGTTGACGCGCGTCCGCTGCGCGCGAACACCTGGTAGCGGCCGTCGAGACGCTTGGCGTCGATCGCCACGATCACGGCCTGGCTGCCGTAACGCGCCGCCAGCCGCGTCAGGAGAGACGGATCCGCGAGGGCCGCGCTGTTCACGCCCACCTTGTCGGCACCGGCGTCGAGCGCCGCGGCGGCATCGGCTTCGGTCTGGATTCCGCCGCCGACCGTCAACGGAATGAACAGCTCGCCGGATACGGCACGGATCGTCGCCTCGAAGGCGCGCCGTCCTTCGATCGTCGCCGTCACGTCGAGCACGACGACCTCGTCGATGCCTTCACGGTTGTAACGCTTCGCGAGCCACGCCGGATCGCCCGCTTCGCGGAGCTCTTCGAAGTTGACGCCCTTGACGACACAGCCATTGCGGACGTCAAGGCACGCGATGAGCCGTTTCGACAGCATGCGTCAGCTCCGAGTGGCCGCGACGAAGTTGCGCAGGATGCGAATGCCGGCGTCAGCCGACTTTTCCGGATGGAACTGGACGCCGAAGACCTGCCCGCACTCGACAGCCGCCGCGAACGTGGCGATGTGTTCGCACGTCGCCACCGACTCCGGCGTGACCGGCGCGGCATAGGCATGCGTGAAATACACCTGCGTTCCGTCCGCGACGCCGTCGAGGAGGCGCGAACTGCGCGGGGCGTGAAGCGAGTTCCATCCAACGTGCGGAACTTTGAGTGTCTTGTCAGGAGGCAGCCTCGAACACCTCCCGGCGATCGCGCCAAAACCGTCCACGCCGGGCGCTTCGTCGCTCCCGTCGAAGAGCCATTGCATGCCCAGGCAGATGCCGAGGAGCGCCGTGCCCCCTGTCACCGCCGCACGGATGCCCGTCGTCCATGGACCCTCAAGCGCGGCAGTGGCCGCGAAGTTCCCGACGCCCGGCACGACGATGCCGGTCGCGCGATGGAGCACGGCGGGGTCCGTCGGGGTGAATACGTCGGCTCCTGCCGCGGCAAAGCCCTTTCGAACCGACGTCAGGTTTCCGGCGCCGTAGTCGATGAGTGCGATCACAGCAGCCCCTTGGTGCTCGGGAGCATCCGCGCCAGACGGCGGTCGCGGGCGCACGCGACTCGCAGCGCGCGGGCGAATGCCTTGAAAACCGCCTCGACGTGGTGATGGCTCGAGCGTCCGTAGAGGACTTTCACGTGCACGTTGGCGCGGGCGCCCTGCGCGAAACCTTCGAAAAAATCCGTCACGAGCTCAGCCTGCAGGTCGCCAACGCGCCGGACCTTGAGTTTCAAGTCAACGACGGCATGGATTCGGCCGCCCAGATCGACGGCCGCGACGGCCAGGGTCTCGTCCATCGGCATCAGGAAATAACCCGCCCGGTTGATGCCGCGGCGATTGCCCAACCCGGCGGCGACCGCCTCGCCGAGCGCGATGCCGATATCCTCGACGGTGTGATGCTGATCGACGTCGAGGTCTCCCTTCGCGTGAAGCGTGACGTCGAAGCCGCCGTGCCGTGCGAAGAGCTCGAGCATGTGATCGAGGAATCGAATGCCGGTGTCCACGTCGTAGCGCCCCTTGCCGTCGATGGCCAGGCGAAGCGCGATCTGTGTCTCGTTCGTGTTGCGGTCGATGCGGGCCCGCCTCACAGGACCTCCTCGAGCGCTGCGAGCAGCTCGCGAGTGTGATCGACGACGCCGGCGGTCATGCGCAGGCAGTCGGAACAGCCGGAATCTCGCGACCGATCGCGCACGTGGACTCCGCGCGCGGCGAGCGCGGCGGCAACGCGGGCGCCACGGCCGGGGAACCGCGCAAGCACGAAGTTGGCGTCGCTCTTCCAATGCGATATGCCGAGACGCCCGAACGTGTCGTAAAGCATCGCCTTCGAGTCGCCGACCTGGCCGACATACCACTCGTAATACGCCCTGTCGCCGACGGCCGCGGGCAGCGCCGCCGCCGCCCAGGCATTGATACTGTACGGAGGAATGACGCGGCGAAGCGACGCCACGGTCTCGACGTGCCCTGCGACCGCGCCCGCGCGAAGGCCGGCCAACCCGTACGCCTTCGCGAACGTGCGTCCCACGACCACCTGCGGCAGTTGCGCCAGGGCGGCGTCACCGAGGAGCGTGGAACCGCCAAAGTCCACGTAGGCCTCGTCAATGAATACGAGCGCATGCTTCGCTGCGCCCGCGACACGCAGGATCGCGTCTCGCGGAATGCTCTGGCCTGTCGGGTTGTTAGGGTTGGTCAGCCAGACGATCCTGGTGCGCTCTCCGATAGCCGCCAGCACGTTCTCCAGAGGGAACTCGAATCCGGGCCCGAGCGGCACTTCGATCACGCGTCCGCCGGCGGCACTGCTGCACGCGGCATACATGTCGAAGGCCGGGACGACGACGATTGCCTCGAGCGGCGACTCATTGCCGCTACCGCGCAGGGCGACCATGGCGGCGACGAAAATGCCCTCGTCCAGGCCGTTCGTCAGCAACAAGGAATCCGGATCGACGCCGAGGCGTTCTGCACAGGCGTCGATGGCGGCGCCGTAATCTGGATAGGTTGCCGCGTCGTGGCGCGTCAGCCGCGCCAATGCCTCGACCACGGCGGGGGAACATCCCGCGGTGTTCTCGTTGAGGTGCAGTCTCAACCCCGACGCCGGCGTGGCGACGCGCTCGTACTCGTAGCTCATCGCTTCTCCTTCTCCAGCCTGAGCTGGATGGACGCGGCGTGGGCCGAAAGCCCCTCTGCCCGCGCGAGCGCGACCGCGGCGGGGCCGATTCGCCGGATGCCCGCCGCGCTCAGGCGTTGCACGGTCGTGACACGGACGAAGTCGGCCGCGCTCAGGCCTCCCCGCGCGCGGGCGGCGCCGCTCGTGGGCAGCACATGATTGGAGCCGGTTGTGTAGTCGCCCGAGGCCTGCGCGCTGAAATCACCGACGAACACCGTGCCGGCGCGGGTGATTCTCCGGGCAATCGCGTCCGTGTCGCACACCACGTGCTCGGGCGCCATGCGTTCGCACAACGCAATCGCTTCCGCGATCGTCCGCGTCAGAACGATCCCGCCATTGATCGACATGGCGCGCGCGGCCGGTCCGTCCGCGGGCATCTGCACGGCGAGTTCGCGCGCGACCGCCGCGGCAAGCCTCCGTGAAGGCGTCAGCAGAATCGCCCGGGCATCCGGATCATGCTCGGCCTGCGCGATGAGATCCGCGGCGATCCACGCGGGGCGCCCGGACGTCGAGACGACGACGATTTCACTCGGACCGGCATGGAAATCAATCGCGCAATCGGACGACACGATCGCCTTGGCGGCCGCGACGTAGGCATTGCCGGGTCCCACGATTTTGTCCACGGCCGGAATCGTCTCGGTGCCGTACGCGAGCGCGGCGATGGCATGCGCACCGCCCACCCTGAACAGCCTGGTGACGCCTGCCTCGCGCGCGGCGTGCATGACGGCCGCGTCCGGCTTCGGACACACGGCAATGATGTCGCGCACGCCCGCGATGCTCGCCGGGATTGCGGTCATCAGGAGCGAAGACGGCAGCGGGTACCGTCCTCCCGGCACGTAGCAGCCAACGCGATCGAGTGGAAGAACGCGCTGGGCCACGCGTACGCCCGCGGCCGGGGCCAACGACCACGAGCGTGGGACCTGGCGCGCAGCAACCCGCCGGATGTTTTGCGCCGCGGTTGTAATCGCCTGGCGCACGTCGCGCGGGACCTGGGCCGCGGCCTGCTCAATCGCAGCCCGCGTGACCTCCATGGGCGCGTCAAGCCCGTCGAACTGCCGCGCGTACATCGTCAGCGCGCGATCGCCGTCCAGGCGGACGCGCTCGACAATCCGCGCCACCCGGCGCGCGAGGGCCGCATCCCTGCGAACGCGGCGATCGAGAAGCGCCGCGACCACTGGCTCGTCGATCGACTCGATGATTCGCGGACAGAACGCCATCACATCACGATCTTGTTGAGGGGATACTCGACGATGCCCTGGGCCCCTGCCGCCTTGAGCTGCGGCATCAGATCGCGAACCGTTCGTTCTTCGATGATCGTGTTGATCGCCACCCAGTCGTTGTCGCTGAGCGGTGAGATCGTCGGGCGCTGAAGCGCCGGCAGGAGCCCGAGCACCGCCTGCAGATCGGCGCGGCGGATGTTCAACATGATGCCCACGCGGCCCTGGGCTTCGATGGCCGCCTTGAGCAGCAGCGCGATGTTCTCGAGCTTCGTGCGCTTCCAGGCATCCTCGAGCGCCTGGGGATTCGAGATGAGCTGGGTGTTCGACTCGAGGACGGTGTCGATGATCCTGAGGCGGTTTGCGCGAAGCGACGATCCCGTCTCGGTGACCTCGACGATCGCGTCAGCCAGCCGCGGCGCCTTCACCTCGGTCGCGCCCCACGAAAACTCGACGTTGACGTTCACCCCCAGCCTGGAAAAGTACGCCTGCGTCGCGCGCACGAGCTCCGTTGCAACGGTCGCTCCCTCGAGATCCCGGGCCTGCTGATACTTCGAATCCTCCGGCACCGCGAGGACCCATCGCACCTTTCCAAAACTCTGCTTGGCGTAGATGAGATCCGCCAGTGCGGTCACCCCCGCGCTGCCGCCGTTCGCCGCGGCGTGCTCGGCGATCCAGTCCTGTCCAGTGAGCCCGGCGTCGAGCACGCCGTCGGCGACATAGCGCGCCATCTCCTGCGCGCGGATCAGCATGCAGTCGATCTCGGGGTCGTCGATCGCCGGAAAATACGAGCGTGCACTCGCGTAGATGTTGAATCCCGCGCGCGCGAACAGCTGGATCGTCGCGTCCTCCAGCGAGCCCTTCGGGATGCCAAGTTTCAGGGTATTAGACATATGTTCCTCTAGGCCGCAAACGCCTGGACGATCACCCGCCGGTCTGCTTCGCCTTCTTCCTCTCTCCCGTGAGATCGGCGGTATCAGAGCTTTGATCCTCATACGTCCGGAAGAAACAGGATCGTTCCCCCGTGTGGCAGACGTTGCCGTCGCCGAGACGGGTCACCAGCACGAGCAGGGTGTCGTCGTCGCAGTCCACGAGGAGGCGTTCGACTCTCAGGCGATTGCCGGACGTTTCCCCTTTCATCCAGAGTTTGTTGCGCGTCCGGCTGAAGAACGTCGCGAAGCCGCTCTCGATGGTGCGTTCGAGCGCGTCCTGGTTCATGAAGCCGACCATCAGGACCTCGCGCGTTTCCACGTCCTGGATCACCGCTGCGATAAGGCCGTTCAGTTTCGAAAAATCCATGATTCCCAAATAGAAAAGCCCCGCGGAACGTGTCCGGCGGGGCTCGAGTGGCTGCGTATTGTCTGCGTGTCGTTCTAGGATGCGTGCAGCTCCACCGGCCCGCCGAAGCAGGAGTGATGATGGTGCCGGTGATGGTGCTGCGCGCGGAACATTTCCGTAAGCCTACCGTCCCGCGGTCGGCGCTGTCAAATTCACAGGTGTGGACGCCTTCGAGTCCGCGCTGCGCTTGTCGTTGACGCCGTAGGGTGTACCGTCCGCGGCGATCCAGATGGACTCGGCGTCTCCCTGCCGGTTCCCTGTACGTACGTCGTGTCCCATCGCTCGAAGCGCGGCGAGCACATCCTCGGCCGGGCCGCCATTCGGCTCGATCGATGCGGTGTCGGGCAGCCATTGATGGTGCATCCGTGCAAGGTCCGTGGCCTGGCGTCCCGTGAGGCCGTACTCGGTCACGCCCATCACGATGGTGAACACGGTGTTGATGATCGTGCGGCCCCCGGGCGATCCGGTAACAAGCACGACCCTTCCGTTCCGCGTCACTATGGTCGGCGTCATCGAGCTCAGCATCCGCTTGCCGGGATCGATGAGGTTTGCGGCTGTGCCGATATCCCCCCGCGCGTTCGTGTCGCCTGGCTTCCTGTTGAAATCGCCCATCTCGTTGTTCAGAATGAACCCCGCGCCTTTCACGACGACGTGGGATCCGAACCCGCCTTCGAGCGTGTAGGTACTCGAGACCGCCATGCCGTCCCGATCGATGACCGAGAAATGGGTTGTTTCGTCCGGCTCCGGCAGCGGAGACGCCGTGACGATGTCGCGGCCGAGCTCCTCGCTGCTCGAGGCCTTGGCCAGGTCGATCGACGAGGCGAGGGTCCGGGCGTGCTCTTTCGACGTGAGCCTGGCGACGGGCACGTCGGAGAAGTCGGGATCGCCGAGATACCGCGCGCGATCGAGGTATGCGCGTCGCATGGCCTCGATCTGGAGGTGCAGCGCAGGAGCCGTCAAGAGTCCTTTCGACTTCAGCTCGTACGGCTCGAGGATGTTGAGCATCTCGACAAGCGCGACCCCTCCGGAGCTTGGCGGCGGCATGGAGATGATTTCGAAGCCCCGATACGTTCCCTTGACGGGGGCGCGAACCTTCGCCTGATACGCGGCCAGATCATCCTTGTTGATGAGGCCGCCATTCGCCTGCATGTCGTCGGCGATTCGATCCGCGATCCATCCCTTGTAGAAGACGTCGGCGCCGCCCGTCGCAATCGCGCGGAGCGTGTGGCCCAGGTCCGCGAGCACGATCCGATCGCCAGCCGCCCATTGCTCTCCGCCCGGTTTGCCGTAGGCGGCGACTGAAGCGGCGAACGGTTTCATCGGGCCGGCGAGCTGCGCATTCAGGTCGCTCGCGAGTCCGGCCGACAGCGTGAAACCCTGCTCGGCCAGCGTGACCGCCGGCATCACGACATCCGCCCACGGCAGCCTTCCCAAGCGCTTGTGCGCCAGATCGAGTCCTCGTACTGTTCCGGGCACGCCCGGCGCCAGGTACCCGGCGTTGGTAAGCTCCCGCGCGATTTGCCCGTCGGTACCCAGATACATCGTTCGAGTCGAGCGAAGGGGCGCCCGCTCTCGATAATCGAACGTCGTCACCTGGCCGTCCGGCGTGCGCGCGATCATGAAGCCGCCGCCACCGATATTGCCGGCGCTCGGATGGGTCACGGCGAGGGCAAACGCGGTCGCCACCGCGGCGTCCACCGCGTTGCCGCCGCGCGCGAGCACGGACGCGCCTGCATCACACGCGGTGGACGACGTGCAGACGACCAGGCCGTCCTTCCCGGCCACTCCCAAGTCGTCGGCGTTCTGAGAGGCTATCGGAAGGGATGCGGCGAGAGCAGCGAGACACAGAACACGCCAGCGCATGAGAACCTCAGCAGGAAATAATCGACGCTTCCGAAGCTTACACCCGCTGCGTCAGGCACGAGCATTGAACAAGTCTGGGCGCGAGTATTGAGGACGAAGGGGAAGCGGTGAAGGCGCACGGAACAGACGGCACGCCACCGGGTCCAGTTATCACCGCGGACGTCGGCCCCGCTTTCGCGGGGCGGGCGTACGACGCGGACGCTCGGGGCCAGGGCGTCCGATCATGACTTCGGTCGCCTTCACGACCGCCAGCGCCTCGTCGCCGCGTTTCAGTTTCAACTCGTCCACCGCGTCTCGCGTGATGATGGCGGTCAGGCTCTGGTCGCCGACGCGCAGCCGTATCTGGGCCAAGAGACCCTCCACCCGCACTTCGTCGACGATGCCGCGCAGCTGGTTCCGGCCGCTGAGCGTGACGATGGTCCCGCCGCGTGCGCGTGGACTCGGCAGGGCGCGTCCCGTCGCGGCGAGCAGCCGATCCACTTCCGCCGCGGGCACGCGGTGGTGCCCGCCCGCGGTCCGGCGGGTGCGTATCGACCCCTTGTAGATCCACTGCTTGACCGTCGGGTAGCTCACGCCCAGGCGGCGGGCCGCCTCGCGCGGCGTCATCAGATCCATGTCCGAGACAGAATCAACTCAAGCAGATACAAAATCAACATAAATTCGTATAGAATTGCCGACTCATGTGGCTGCACGCCTCACTTCTGTCGGTGTTGATCCTGGTTCCGGCGCGGGTCCAGACGCCGCTGACCGTCTCCGCGGCCGTCAGCCTGACGGAGGCGCTCGAGGCGGTGGCCAGGGCCTATGCGTCCGCGGGAGGCCGCCCGGTGCGTTTCAACTTCGCCGGATCGAACGTGCTGGCGCGTCAGCTGGTGAATGGAGCGCCGGCGGACCTGTTCATCAGCGCGGACGAGGCGCAGATGGACGTGGCGATGGCGGCCGGGGTGATTGACGGCGCGACGCGCGTCGATCTGCTGGCCAATCGCCTCGCGGTCATCGCACGTCCCGAACGCCTGGAGATTGGAGATGTCCGGGCGTTGCTCGGACCGGGCGTGCGGCGGGTCGCGATCGGCGATCCGGCCGCGGTTCCTGCCGGCGTCTACGCGCGTCAGTACCTCGAGGCCGTCGGCTTGTGGGACGCCCTGCAGGCCAAACTCGTCCCGGTCGGGAACGTCCGTGCGGCCGTCGCCGCCGTCGAGAACGGAAGCGCCGATGCCGCGATCGTGTACGAAACGGACGCGGCCGTCGCCAGGACGGCGGTCACTCGCGTTGTCGTGTCCGGCGCCGGGGCCCCGCGGGTCGTCTACCCGGCGGCCATTGTCGCCGGATCTCGGCAGCGCGAGTCCGCGGCGCACTTTCTCGCATTCCTCCGCGGATCCGACGCGTCCGAGATTTTCCGCAGGTACAAATTCACGCCGCTCGCGCGCTGACCATGGACGCCTGGCAGATCACCGGGTTCACCATGGCGACGGCGGCGATCGCCACGCTTCTGATGTTGCCGCCGGGTCTCCTGCTGGCGTGGCTGCTGGCGCGCGGCCGGTTTCGCGGCCGGGTGCTGCTCGACACGATCGTGTCGCTGCCGCTCGTGATGCCTCCCGTGGCGACGGGCCTGGTCCTGCTGATGCTCATCGCCCCGCGCGGCCCGGTGGGCCGCCTCCTCGCGCGGGCCGGCGTCGAGGTTGTGTTCACCTGGAAGGCGGTTGTCCTCGCCATGACGGTCATGGGGCTGCCGCTCCTCATCCGGACGGTGCGTGCGGGAATCGAGCAGGTCGATCGGCGGTATGAGGCGGCGGGGGCGACTCTGGGCGCCGGCCCGCTCCGCGTGTTCCTGACCATCACCCTGCCGCTCGCGCGGCCGGCCGTCATTGCGGGGGCGGTGCTGGGCTTTGCGCGAGCCCTCGGGGAATTCGGCGCCACGATCATGATCGCCGGCAGCATTCCGGGCTCGACGCGCACGCTGGCCGTCGCGATCTATTCGCTGGCGGAAACCGGGCGCGATCGCGACGCGGCCGTGCTGGTGGGGATTTCCGCGGCGATTGCGTTTGCCGCGTTGGGTGTCGCGAACTGGATGTCGTCGAGGCCTGGTGAACGGGCGTGATTGTCCTGGACTTCGTCCTGCGGCAGGGCGCTTTCGTGCTCGAACTGCGCGCGCGCCTCGACCAGCCCGTCACCGCGCTCTTCGGTCCCTCTGGCGCCGGCAAGACGACGGTGCTCGATGCCATTGCGGGCCTTCGCAGGCCGGCATCCGGATCGATCGCGATCGACGGGCGCGTGCTGTTCGATGGCGCGCGCGACGTCGACGTCCCGCCGCACCGGCGCCATGTCGGGTACGTGGCGCAGGACGTCGCCCTCTTTCCGCACATGAGCGTCCGGCGCAACGTGCTCTATGGCCGGCGCGAAGGCCAGAAGCTGTCGCTGGCGACCGTGGCGGGGATGCTGGAGATCGAAACGCTGCTCGATCGGAACGTGCCGCAGCTGTCGGGCGGCGAGCGTCAGCGCGTCGCACTCGCCCGCGCGCTCATGTCAGCCCCTGAGCTTCTTCTTCTGGACGAGCCGCTGGCCGCGGTTGATGTCGAACGCCGCCGGCGGATCCTGCCGTACCTCGAGCGGGTCCGGGACGAGCTACGGGTGCCAATCGTCTACGTCACGCACGATCCCGGGGAAGCCAGGCAGCTTGCGACGGAGGTGATCGTGCTGGAGAACGGCCATGTCGTCCGCCGCGAGGGCACCTGAAGCAGGGGAAGGCGAGTGCTTGACGTGAGGACGTAAACTCCGTCAGGATCGAAAAGAGGATCAGGATGACGCCGGCCGCCGTGAACGCGATCGTCTGGCTCGTGGTGATCGTCGCGATTGTCGTCGCATTCTCACGGCGGCGCGGCGGGCGCCCTCACGTCGGCGCGGCGGCCGCCGGTAGCATTTACGACATGCTCAATAAAGACAAGCGCAACGCGGTGGAAATCGTGGTCGAAGAGCGGGCGGGGGCGCGCGACCCCGAGGATCGCGACGGGAACCTTCCCGATCTCGAGAACCCCGCCGCGCCACGCCGAGAGCGATAGTTGCACTTTTCTTCTCGACAGTGCACGAATGTGCGCGATACTACGCCGTGACGCCTCCGAGCGTCTTCAAGAGGAGAGTAGATGGCCAAGACAGCGAAAAAGAAATCCGCGCCCGCGAAGTCCGGAAAGAAGAAGACCGCCCGGAAGCCAAACGCCGCGTTCATGAAGCCCGTGACGCCCAGCTCGGCGCTGGCGGAAGTGATCGGCGACAAGCCGGTGCCGCGGACCGAGGTCACCAAGAAGCTGTGGGCCTACATCAAGAAGAACGGGCTGCAGGATGCGAAGAACCGCCGGATGATCAAGGCTGACGCCGCGCTCAAGCCGGTCTTCGGTGGCAAGGCGCAGGTCAACATGTTCGAGATGACCAAGCTCGTGAGCAAGCACCTGAAGTAGGCCCGGGTTTTCCGAGCACCTCGCGCGAGGCGCGCGGATGACAGATCGCCACGCTTTGGCCGGTCGAGTGCCGGCGGAAGTGTGGCGATGCCCCTTTCAGTGCAGTCGCCCCGGACTTCAGCCCGGGCGTTGCCCCTGCAACGTCCGGCCCCGTCAAGGTTTGCGCCTGTTGTCCCGCGGTCTCAGTCGAAGAAGAAAAAGTCCCCGCCTCCGCCGCCAAACCGCGGATTCACAATATTGTTGAAGATCGACCCGAAGGAGTACGAGATTCCGAAATTCACGAAGTACTGATACCCCGTCGCGAGCTGGCGCTGGCGCACCAGGATTTCTTCGGTTGAAGCTTCGCCGCGCGGCAGGTAAATCTGATTGCGTGTTCGTGACAGCTGCGTGAACATGTTGAACGAAAATCCCTTGAACAGCCGCACGTTCGTCGCCCCGAACGCCGAGATGCCGTACTTGCGCGGATCGTTCAAATACTGCGACAGATCGACGGACCCCGACGCCGTTCCCCACGGCTGCCTCAGGCTCAGCGCCGTGGTGAGCTTGTGGTCGAGCAGCTTCTCCCTGATCTTTCCGTAGATCGTCTCTTCGCGGTAGTTGTGCGAGTCGAAGCCGACCGTGTACTGAAGAGTCAGCATGCGGCGGGTGGATTGGGAGTACGGGTAGAAGTTGTACTCCACCCCTGGCGCAATGCGCAGGCGCAGGTCGTAATTGAGGAAGGTCGACGATGACGCGTTGCCGACAATTCCGAGGGACCAGTGCTGCGTCAGGCTCTTGACGGCCAGCCCGCTTCCCTCGGAGTTCCTCGAGACCGACCTGAACGTCTCGGTTTCACTCAGCTGAAACGTGTTCTCGCGATAGCTGGTGCTGGCGGAGAAATTCATCCGCCACGCGTCGGTCGTCCGGTTCGCCGACCCGGACCCTCGCAGCGATCGGCTCTTGTTGGACTGCTCGCCGTTGAAGCTGCCGCCGACGTTGGTGCGAAACACCCACAGATTCCAGGGATCCTTCTTCGGATCCGCCGCCTTCGCCGCGGCGCCGTCCTCGGCAGCCACCGTAATTTTCAATCGTTTCCCGGCCGGTGATTCTGACACGTACCGAACGAGCCCCTGTTTGATCAACTCGGCCAGGCCCTTCCGGTTCTCGTCCGAAGTCGCGGTCTGGGGGGCAAGATAGCGCAGCGTCTGTTCGACCCCGGCAAACGAAACAAGCCCGATGAACTTCAAGGTGTATTCGGTGCCCCCGCCTCCTGTGTTCTGGGTCGTCACCAGCAGGTGAACATCGGCATCCCGCCTGTCGCGCATGTAGTCCACGAAAGTAATTTCCCGCTTCAGGTAGTTCTCGTCGCAGAAAAAACCGCAGTCGAGAAAGATGCGGACTGCGTCCGGCCTGGAAGGAGGGACAGCCTGCTGCGCCCCCGCCGCCGCACTCGTCGTGGCCAGGGCGGCGCAGAGGCAGAAAATGCGCAGAACTCGAATCATACGGACGTTAGACGTTCACCGGCGGCCATTAGTTGGCTTTTCGTGCAGGATCGCGCTAGAAACGTGTGTTGACGACGTTATTGAAGATGGATCCAAACGTGTAACTGGCGCCGACGGAGAAACGATAGCGGTAGGACGTTGCAAGTTGACGCCGCCGCAGCAGGATCTCCTCGTCGGTTGCATCCCCGAGGCGCAAATACAGCTGATCACGAATGCGCGAAATCGATCCGTCCATCGTCAGCGAAAAGCCCTTGAACACCCGCACGTCGATGTCGCCGTTCAACGCCAGGCGGTGTCGTCCGAGGTCGTGCACGTAGGTGGCGGCCTCGACTGACAGCCCGCTCGAACCCCATGGCTGCCGCACATCCAGCGAGCTGATGAGGATGCCGTCCACGACCGTCTCGCGATCCTTGCCGTAGATCGTCGTCTCCAGGTACTTGAAGTGATTGACGCCCGTGGTGAACTGCACGGTGAGCTCCCGGCGAGACGACTCGGCGTACGGGAACACGCTGTACTCGACGCCGCCGGCCACACGAGCCGCTCGATCCTGGTTGAGGAATGTCGTGGACCAGACGCGCCCGCGGCCCGCAAGGGCCCAATGCTTCCCGAGGCTCTTCACAACCAATCCCCCCAGGCCATGATCGTGGGAGTCGTCGGTCAGCCTGGTGCCGTCGCTCAGCTTGAACTCATTCGTATGAAAGTTCAGGCTTGTCGCCAAATTGATCTTCCACTCCTCGGTCGTGCGGTTAGCGATGGCCGACGCCGACAAATTGCGTGACTGGCTGCTCGCCTCTCCATTGACCGAACCGTTGCCACGCAGGCGGAACGACCAGAAATTCCACGCGTCGTCCGATGGCGTGGCGGCCGCCTGCGTGGCCTCACCCGAACGATAGACGAGCCTGAGCCCATCGGCGGCTGTGGTCGAAGTCACGTACCGGACCAGGCCGAGCTTCAGGATTTCCGTGTACCCCCGACGACGTTCGTCGCCCGTCTGCGTCTGCGCGGCGCTGTAGCGTAACTCATCCTCGATCCCCTCGAAGCGGTCGAGACCGATGAACTTGAACACGTACTCGGTGCCGCCGCTGCCCGTAAACTGCGTCGTCACGAGGATGTGCAGTTCCGCGTCCTTGCGATCGCGCACGTAATTGATGAACGGTACTTCCCGTCGCAGGTAATCGAAGTCGCAATTGTTGCAGTCGAGGAAGACGCGAAGCGCCTCGCCGCGTGGCGCCGCATCGACCGGTGCCTGGGCCTGGCAGGGTACCGCACTGGCGAGTGCCGCGATCAACACCCACACAGCCCTGAAGAGGGTCGATCCCGATTGTCCACTTCTGGTCGTAGACGAGGACGGAATTGTCGCTGGGACAGGGAACGCCGCGCGGAAGCCGAGCGAAAAAGTCGAGGCCTGGCCCCGAAGAAACTGATTGATGTTCAGATAATCCTCGCCGATAGGTGTGAAGCCGTAGAACCCTGCAGAACCCTTCAGTCAGGTCGTCAAAACGACCTTTCCGATGTTGAGGCGGCTCTGGATGAAGCGGTGCGCGTCGGCCGCGCGCTCGAGCGGGAAGGTGCGCGCGACGACAGGGGCGAGGCGGCCCGCGCGCAGCTCGCTCATCAGCATCTCCATCAACGGCGCCAGCTGGCGCCGTTCATCCCAGAGATGGCCGATGTGCAGGCCGAAGACGCCGCGGTTGCGGTTGATGAGTGACATCGGGTTGAAACGCGGCGTCGAGACCCACGCGTGGAATGCGCGCCACAAGCTGCGGCGTTCGCCTGTCGCCGCGGCGGACAGCCCGAAGATCACCAGCCGCCCGAGGGGCGCCAGCATGCGATAACTCTCCGTGAAGCTCCGTCCGCCGATCGGATCGAGAATCACGTCTACGCCGCGTCCCCGCGTCAGCTTCTGCACCTCTTCGACGACATTCGCGTGGCGGTAGTCGATCGCGTGATCGACGCCGAAGGTACGGAGCGCATCGTGCTTGAACGCCGAGGCGGTGCCGATGACGGTCGCCCGCCGCAGCCGCGCCAGCTGGATCGCGGCGATGCCGACTCCACCGCCCGCGTTGTGCACGAGCACGGTTTCGCCCGGGGCGAGCGCAGCCATGCGGTAGAGCGCGAGCGAGGCCGTCAGGTAATTCACGGGGATGGCCGCGGCTTCCGAATCGCTCAGTTCGTCCGGGAAATGAAATACCTGCGTGGAAGGAACGACGACCGTGTCGGCATAACCGCCGAAGCGTGTGAGCGCCACGACGCGGTCTCCTTCGGCGAAGCCGACGACGGCGCGGCCCACCGCGTCGATGCGGCCCGCGACCTCGTAGCCCACGACCATCGGCGGTTTCGGCGCGTCAGGATACAGTCCGAGGCGCGCAAGAATATCGGCGAAGTTGATGCCGGCGGCTCGGACTCGAATGCGGACATCTCCCTCCCCAGGGAAGGGATCTGGCATTTCGCGTGTCTCGAGCACGTCGGGCGCGCCGAACCGGGAAATGACGACCTGACGCATCGGCAGGCCGGAGCCTACCATATCGGGCTGCGTGAGCGGCGCTCAGACGCGCGAGAGCATCGCGAGCAGCGCCTTCTGGACGTGCAGGCGATTCTCCGCCTGATCGAACACTACTGACACCGGCGAATCGATCACCTCGTCTGTCACCTCGTCGCCGCGATGGGCAGGCAGGCAATGCATGAAGAGTGCGTCGGGCCTGGCACGGGCCATCAGTTCGGCGTTCACCTGGTAGGGCGCGAACACGATCCGGCGGTTCTCCGACTCGTCTTCCTGGCCCATCGAGGTCCAGACGTCGGTGTAGACGGCATCGGCCCCGCGAACGGCAGCGACGGGATCGATCCCGACTTCGACCGCGCCGCCGAAGCGGGCCACGCGCGCCACGCTGTCCGCCACATGGCCCGGCAGGCTGAAACCGGCGGGCGAGGCCACGCGAACGTGCGCCCCGAGCATCGCGCCCGCCTGGGCGAGAGAGGTGGCGACGTTGTTGCCGTCGCCCACAAACGTGATGGTCCGCCCGCGCAGGCTCCCCCATGCTTCAAGCAGCGTCAGGCAATCCGCGAGCGCCTGGCAGGGATGCTCCTCGTTGGTCAGCGCATTGACGACGCGCAGCCGCGGCGCCGCCGCGGCAAACTCCGCGAGGCGGTCCTGCGCGTACGTGCGGACGACCGCCGCGTGCACCCACCGCTCGAGATTGCGTGCCACGTCCGCGATCGCCTCGCGACCGCCGAGCGCGACATCGGTCGGCGGCTCGATGACGTCTCCGCCAAGCTCGCGGACCGCGATCTGAAACGTCGATCGCGTGCGGAGCGACGGCTTTTCGAAGAGCAGTGCCACGTGCCGCCCCTCGAGCGGACGATCGTGTGGCACCCGCGCCGCCCGCGCCGCCTTGTACCGCGCCGCAAGGTCGAGCGACGCGCTCAACGCTTCGTGATCGAAATCGAGGATTGACAGGAAACGTCCCGGGATCGCAGCGGCGCTGTGCATGCCTTTTCCCCTGAGCCTTGAGCCCTGCGCGCTGTGTGAACTACGTCCGGTACTCGGCGTTGATGCGGACGTACTCGGCGCTCAAATCACACGTCCACATCTGCGATGTGCCGTCGCCGCCGGTTCCCATGTCGACCCCACGACGAGGGTGTCGCCCTTGAGATACTCCGCGGCCTGGGGCGAGCGCTCGTCGTGCGGAACGCCGCCGCTGAACAGCTCTACCGGCCCGATGTGGACGGCTGCCGAGTCGAGCACGAAATCAGATCCGGAACGCCCCGCGACGGCCACCAGCCGGCCCCAGTTCGGATCGCCGCCGTGAATCGCGGTCTTGACGAGCGGCGAGTTGGCAATCGCCCGCGCGGCCCGCCGCGCGTCGTCATTCGAGGCGGCGCCCGTGACGCGCACGGTGACCAGCTTCGTCGCGCCTTCACCGCCCCGGACTATACCGACGGCGAGCGGCTCGCACACGTACCGAAGCGCTTCCACGAGCACCGCGTAGTCGCGCTCGCCGAGGGTGACACCACCCGCCCCATTTGCAAGCGCAAAGACACAGTCGTTCGTCGAACACTCACCATCGACCGTGATGGCATTGAACGTATCGTCGGCGACGGCTTTGAGGGCGCGTTGCAGGATCGCTGCCGGCACGGCCGCGTCAGTCGTCACGAACCCGAGCATCGTCGCCATGTTCGGCTCGATCATGCCGGAACCCTTGGCGATGCCGCCGACGCGAAACGTTCCGGCCGCGCATGCGATTTCGAACGACGCCTCTTTCGGGAACGGATCCGTCGTCATGATTGCGCGCGCGGCGTCCGCGCCCCCGGCGGTCGCCAGCGCGGCGGCCGCACTCTTGATGCCCCGGCCGATCTTGGCCATCTCGAGCTTGACGCCGATGACGCCGGTCGAAGCGACCAGCACGTCCAACGGGTCACACCCGACGGCCGCCGCCGTGCGCGCCGCCATCGCCTCGGCGTGCTCCATGCCGTCGTGTCCGGTGCACGCATTGGCGCATCCGCTGTTGGCCACGATGGCGGATGCGTGACCGGACGAGGCCGCGAGGTGGCGGCACGACAGCACGACGGGAGCCGCCCGCGCACGATTGACGGTGAACACTCCCGCGGCGGATGCCCGCACGTCGGACACGATGAGCGCGAGGTCGAGTCCCTTCGACTTGATGCCGCAAAGGACACCGGCGGCACGGAAGCCCCTGGGGGCCGTGATACCGCCGTCAACCGGCCGCGCCGTGGCACCGGTCACGCGGGCACCGCGTGCTCGGCGTTGAACACGTGAGCGGGATCGAGCTGGAGCCGCTCGACGTTGGGCCGCCGGGCGCCAACCGTGCGTCCTGCATGGATCAATGCCGCCGGCTGCTCCGGCCGGATCTGGACGCCCGCCCGGAGTGGCAAGGTGACCGCGTGCTGCCCGCACCGGCGGAAGAGCGGACACGAGGTGCAGTCGTGCGCGATCTTCTCCGGGACCCACATGTGAGGAACGATCGTGAATCCCATCCTGACGAAGTGGGAAGGCTGATGGGTGAACGCACAGAGTGTCGCGAAGCCGCGGGACGCCGCACCCGCGGCCAGCTCGGTCACGAGCCGGGGGCCAATCTGGTTGCCGCGTGCGTACTGGTCCACAACGAGCGACCGCACCTCGGCGACGGTCTTACTGAGCGGCGCCAGTTCCGCGCACCCGATCACCACCGCATCACACTGCGCGACGACGAAACGTGACGCGTGCTCGACGATGTCGTCCATCGTGCGGGGCAGGAGGTGTCCGACCTCGAGGTTGTCCGAGATCAGCCGGTGTACGGCCGCCGCGTCAGCCGCGGATGCCTGTCTGAATGTCACCATCGTCATTGCTGTTGTCCCCCGAATGCCGCGATGAGCGCGGCGTCCAGCAGTCCAATCGCTTCATCGATCTCTTCGGCCGTAATGATGTACGGCGGTAGCAGTCGGATGACCGTCTCCGCCGTCCGGTTGACCAGCAGTCCGTGCTGGATGGCGGCGTCAACGACGGGCGCCGCCGGACGATCGAGGTCGAGGCCCCACATCAATCCCGCCCCCCGCACTTCGCGGATGCACGGATGGCGCGCCGCCAGCCCGTGGAGCTTGGCTTCCGTGTGCGCGCCGACGCGAGCGACGTGCGCCATGAGGCCCCCTTCGACGAGTTCCTCCAGGAACACGAGCGCGGCGCGGCAGGCCAGCAGGTTTCCGCCATACGTGCTGCCGTGGTCACCAAAGGCGGCCGCGGCCGCGACCGGTTCGCTGAAGAGCGCCGCCGCGATGGGTACGCCCGCGCCGAGCGTCTTGCCAATGGCCATCAGGTCGGGCCGCAGCCCGAGTGGGCCCGAGCAGAATGGC
>JANNHC010000190.1:0-3338 GCA_031404215.1 Acidobacteriota bacterium | reverse complement strand
AGGCCCTCCGCGACGCGATCCTCACGTATATTGACCTCGGGAACGACACACCACGGCCCTTCGTCTGGTCGAAAACGGCTGACGAGATCCTGGCAAGCGTCGCCCGATTTTGTACACGAATCTCTGAATCGCGACACTAGTGCGCGCTGCCGGAATCAATTTCCAAGCGTGCTCCTTCAACCACTCGGGACATCTCTCCGTATCTGTAGAATCAACGATTTACGGGCGAGCGGCTCAGCCAGAAACTCGAATTGTGATACGCCTCGTAATGTCCTGAGATCACTTACGGCCACGCGGGCGGCCCGCAAAACGCTAGAAGAACAAGTTGTCCAAACCGCATTCCCGCGACCAGGTCCTCGGCCACGGGCCGCGCGGTCCGATGATGAAAATGTTGCGACGTCATCGGCGGACGTCGCGGCCCGACTCAACGCAGCGGGATCTCGACAATCCGATTCGTCCAGTCCTCGGGCCGTGAAGCTGTCCAAATCAACATGAGATCCCCAATGACCGCCGCCAGCGGCGTGCGCTGCTTGACGAGAAAAACGCCGGGACTCGAACGTCCAGCGGCGAGAAAGTCCGCAAAGTGCCTCGGCATCGTTCGGAAGTCGTGCGTGACGAGAATGCGATCCTGTGCGACGGCCATCGCGAGCACATCAGGATCGCTGACTCCTTCCAGCTTTGCAGCGGGTGCGGAAAGGAAATCGATCGCTGGTTCGCGTCGTGCGCACCCGGTGACGATCGCGTGATGAAGGCTGGCGTCCGCCAGGAAGCGGACCATGTGCGCTATCGCGAGTGCAGTTGGCGGCGCGTGCGCTCCAGCTTCGCTTTCAGATCAGCGGGAGCGGAATGCGTCTCGCTGAACGCGCTCTCCTCCCGTTCACGAGCCGCCAAGTCCTCGTCCACTTCCAACCGGTGTCCAAGGTAAAACGTGATGGCGCCGTACACCTGCTCCAGCGTCAACGTAGGAAACGCCGAACGGATCGCTTCGGGGGATTGGCCGCTCTGGAACTCGCGCACGATGCTGGCCAGGGGCATGCGGCTCCCCACGAGATAAAAGCTCTCCTCGCGGCGTTCGACGAAGTTCGGCTCCACGCTCATCGTATTCTTCAAGTTTACCGCACAATGGGCTATTTGTCGTTCAATGCGTAGATGGCCCGGGAGGCGACAACCTCTGTCGGCCGGTCACTGATGAACGAGAGCCTTGCGTTCGACTGGCCCTGCTCGTCGACACGGGTTGACTGTTACCGTTCGCCGCCGACCAGCCGCGAAGCCACGATCGCTTCTCTCTTCAATTCCTGAATGGACCGCTGATACCACACGAGGCACACGACGGCGACGACGTACCAGAGGAACACGCGGATGTCCAGCGCCGCTGTGAAGGTGTTCGAGTGCGCACCTTCCTTTAGATTGTCGAGCAGATTGTTCGTGCCCACATAACCGATAAGCGCCGCGACGACGAGCACGACGGACAGAAACCAATTCGGCACGAGCCAAATTATCCTCTTACTTGATCAGTCGCACGCGAGCAGGATTTTCTTCGCCCCCAGCAACACCTTGCCGGAGCATCTCCTTCGCTTCCGCCAGAATCGCGCCCGTGCGACCTGGTGAGAGGCCGATTAGAGGGGCAATCTCACGCGTCTTGAGGCCCTCGCCCACATTGAGCACCAGCACGAGCCAATGTCCGGGAAACCTTGATTTACGCCACACGGCTGCTGCTTACCGAGACGCCCATTTGACGCCCATGCCCAAACAGGGCATGATTATGCCCACATTGGGTGCGAAGACCGGCTCGCGTCGTTCTGGTAGAAAAAGCCTAGCGGATGCGCTGTTCACCAAGACACAGCAGCGCGTCTTCGGTGTGCTGTTCGGCCAGCCGGAGCGCAGCTTCTACGCCTCGGAGCTGATTCGGGACGCGGGCACCGGATCTGGAGCGGCGCAGCGAGAACTCGCAAGGTTGGAGGGAAGCGGGCTGATCGTGGCGCGAAGGATTGGCCATCAAAGGCACTACCAGGCCAACGCGGCGTCACCGCTGTATTCCGAGCTGCGGAATATCGTGTTGAAAACAGTCGGTCTCGCGGAGCCGCTGCGCGATGCCCTGAAACCCTTGTCGTCGGCGATTCGCGCGGCCTTCGTGTACGGTTCTGTGGCCAAGGCGACCGACCAGTCCGCAAGCGACATCGACCTGATGATCATTAGCGACAGCCTCACGTACGGCGAAGTCTTCGGCGCCCTCGAGCGGGTCACGCGCACCGTGGGTCGGAAAGTCAACCCGACGGTGTATACGGCCGCCGAGTTTTCAAAGCGCGCCCGTACGGAAAACGCGTTCGTGACGCGAGTGCTCGAGCAGCCGAAACTCTGGGTGATTGGATCGGACGATGACCTCCCCATCGCCGCTTGAGCGCCTCGCAGGCCCGGGAAACGTCCTCGCAAACGAACCTCCCGATGCGAAAGAGTTTGCAGGTCTCGTCCGTTCGGCCCTGGCACGGCTCAAAGATGCGGAGAATGAAGCGAACTCGCTGGACAGCAGGTTCGATCTCGCCTACAGCGCCGCTCACGCACTGTGTCTGGCGGCACTCTGGCACCACGGATTCCGGGCGTCGAAACGGTACATCGTTTTTCAGGTGCTGCCGGACACTCTGGGCCTGGGGCCGGAAGTCTGGCGAGTGCTATCGAAGTGCCACGATATGCGGAATCGGAACGAGTACGAAGGCGCCCTCGATGTTGATGAGAGGCTGGTCTTGGATCTGATTGGCGCCTGTCGCAAAGTCGCAGCGAAGGTCAGAAGTCTGCCGCCGATTCAGGAAAAGTCGAAGTAAGCTCCTTCAAACCATGGCAAAACGCAAAGCGGGAACGAAGAAAGCCAAGCAAGCGACTGACGGCCAGAACGGCGGCGGCGTCGCGCTCACCAAGGAGCTGTTCCAGGCGGCGATTACGCTCCGTGGCTCGGTCGAACCGGCCGACTACAAGCGCTACGTACTGCCGATCATCTTCCTGCGTTTCCTTTCGCTGCGGTACGACCGCCGGCGCGCGGAGCTCGAGGCGCTCGTCGCAGACAAGAAGAGCGACTACTTCGGGGACAAGAAGGCGATCCACGATCCTGACGAATATCGTCGCGTCGGCGCGTTCGTGATTCCGGAAGCGGCGCGGTGGGAGAACCTGCGCAAGGCGGCGCAGGCCGACGACATCAAGGTAAAGCTGGACGATGTGCTCGAGTCGCTCGAGACGAAGTATCCGGACAAGTTGAAGGGGCTTCTGCCGCGCATCTACGGGGGATCAAACCTCGATTCGGTCAGCGTGCGCGGCCTCATCAATCTGTTTAGCAAGGACATCTTCGAAGC
>JANNHC010000189.1:0-1887 GCA_031404215.1 Acidobacteriota bacterium | reverse complement strand
GTTGGCACTGCCCGCGACATGAATCGCCGGATACCGTGTGGTCAGCAACGAGCCGGCGGCTTCGAGCGAGAGGATCTTCGTGCCGGGCGCGGCAATGTCCGGCTTCACCGCGAGGTCGTAGGCCGTCGGACCGCGCGAGCTGAATGCCGCCACGGTATCGTCGGATCGATCGACCGTTCCCCACGTGTTCAGCGCGCCAACCGTGATCGCATAGGGAGAGTTCGCTGGCGACGAAATGCCACCGAGGATGGCGCGGCCGTCCGACGTCTTGCCGTCGTTGCCTGCGGAAACGACAACGACGATGCCGGCCTGCACCGCCTGGTTGACCGCTTCGCACAGCGGGTCGGTGGAGCATGCTTCCGTCACCGGATGGCCGAGCGACAGATTGATCACGCGGATGTTGTAGCGCGCGCGGTTGGCGACGACCCATTGGATGCCGTCGATGACGTCGCTCGTGAAGCCGCTCCCGTCAGCGCCGAGCACCCTGACGTTGATGAGCATCGCGCCGGGCGCGATGCCACCGGCATACTCCCGCGCGACGCCGTTGGGCGGCGAGGGGTTGCCGGCGATGATCCCGGCGACGTGCGTGCCGTGTCCGAAGGTATCGGTGATCTGGGGATCGCCCGTGACGAAGCTCACGTTCGCGACGACGCGCCGCGCGAGCGCCGAGTGCGGCGCGATGCCGGAATCGACGACGGCGATGCCGATCCCCCGCCCGTCCACTCCAGGAATGCCGAGCGATCCGGCCAGCAGCGCATTTCCGGCGCGCGTCTGGTCCGCCGCCGTCGACGCGTCCGAGGTCACCGTCGAGTTGTTCACGGGCAGATCGCCGGACAAACGATCGACGGTCCCGTCCCGCGACAGATCGTTCAGTTCTGCGCTGTTCGCGAGAACCACGGCAGCACCGCGCATCCGCTTGACGATTCGCAGCCGGTGGCGCGAGGCCAGCAAATCAAGGGTGCGATCCGCCCCGCGTACGATGACGCGCGTGCGCGCGCTCGTCTTGCGCGCCTGATGTCTGGTGAGATCGTCCGAGAGGTGCGCCCGCCTGTCGCCTTTCGAGCCCCGCAGCCCAGGGGAGAAGAAGGCCACCAGGGCAACGGCGACCACGACAACGCGGAAGATCTTTCCGGTAAGGAGGTGACGGCAAGCCATATAGGGACCTTAGAAAACCTGTGAATTGGCAGGATTCAGACTGCTCGACCTCGACGTTCGACCGTCCTGATAACCGGCCGTGACTGACGGATTCGCCGCCCGATCGGACCGGCCGCTACGGCCACCTCATCTGCGTCGTATCGAGACATCTGATAACACTCTTGGTGTCTGAAACCACCGTAACTGCCTGTCTACCTATCTGTTAGCAATGCGTGTTCCGTTCAAGAACAGACTCTGGCTTCATCGACTCGCACGCGGCGGTGACGCAGTTCTTCGGTATCCCGTCGACCGTGCTGATGGACGAGCGTCTTCCCGACACCGGCTTCGAGCAGTTCGGCGGGTCCGTGCGATCCAACTAGGTGCCCGAACAGCCCGCGCCCGCGGGTGGATCGGCGTCTGGCTCGACGGCGCAGCCGACTGCGCCGCGTCCGGCAGATCGCATGACTACAATAGGCGGCACACAGGCGGATGAGTGCGTGACGGGCAGCGGCGGCCAGGTTCAATTCAAGTTATGGAGACGCGCCAATGATGTGGTTGAGATACGTTGCGATGCTACTCACGTGCGCCGTGGGGCTGGTGGCAGGCGGGACCGCCAGCGCACAGGAAGTGCCGCCCGACTACAAGACCGTTCTCTCCACGCTCGGTAAGACCGGCGATTTCAAGGACGGCGTGCTGAAGGTCAACATCCCGCGGAACCGCCGTATTGGTCCCAGATCGTGCTCTTCCTGGCGG
>JANNHC010000188.1:0-1632 GCA_031404215.1 Acidobacteriota bacterium | reverse complement strand
TGTGGCGTGTGACGCTCCGCCTCAGCCAGGACGCCGCCGCGACATTCCAGTTCCGCGTTTACGCCGTCTGCGCAACGACCTAGCCGACCAGCACGCGCGGGGACCCGTCCCCGCGCGTGCGTCGGGCCGCCGCCAGTTTCCACCTGCCAGTTTCCGAGCGTCCGGTCTTTACCTGCTACCTGTACCCGGTACCCGGCGCCCTTTTGCCATTCCCGTATAATGCAAGCACGTATGGAAGGCGTCACGGCGGAAACGGACAAGCAGCGCTGGGAGCGAGCCGTGCTCGAGCCGGCGCTGAAGAAGGCGCCGGAGCGCGCCGTGCCGTTTACGACCATCTCGGGTCGTCAGATCGACCGCCTCTACACCCCGGACGACCTCCCAGGTTTCGACTACGGTCGCGACCTCAACAACCCTGGCGCGTTTCCCTACGTCCGCGGCATTCATCCCAGCGGCTATCGCGGCAAGCTGTGGACGATGCGGCAGTTTGCGGGGTTCGGGACGCCGGAGGAAACCAACGCGCGCTACAAGACACTGCTCGCGGCCGGTGGAACGGGACTGAGCGTCGCGTTCGATCTGCCCACGCTCATGGGCCGGGATCCGGATCATGAGCTGTGTCTCGGAGAAGTCGGCAAGTGCGGCGTCAGCGTCGTCTCGCTCGCCGACATGGAGCGGCTGTTCGACGGGATCTCGCTCGGCGACATCACGACGTCGATGACGATCAACTCGCCGGCTCCCATGATCTTCGCGATGTATCTCGTGGTGGTGGCGGAGAAGCAGGGCGCGGACTGGCGCACGCTGTCGGGCACGATCCAGAACGACATCCTGAAGGAATTCATCGCGCAGAAGGAATACATCTATCCGCCGCGCGCCTCGATGCGCCTCATCACCGATGTGTTTTCGTTCTGTTCGAACGAGGTGCCGCGCTGGAACACGGTGTCGGTGAGCGGGTATCACATCCGTGAAGCCGGGTCGACGGCGCTCCAGGAGCTTGCCTTCACGCTGCGCGACGGCATCGAGTACATCCAGTACGGGATCGACGCGGGCCTCGACGTGGACGACTTCGCGCCGCGCATCTCCTTCTTCTTCAATTCGCACAGCGACTTCTTCGAGGAGATCGCGAAATTCCGCGCGGCCCGGAAGCTCTGGGCCGAGGTGATGCGCGACCGGTTCGGCGCCAGACACGAGCGCTCGTGGAAGCTCCGGTTCCATACCCAGACCGCAGGCGTCTCGCTGACGGCCCAGCAGCCGTACAACAACGTCGTGCGCACGGCGCTCCAGGCGCTTGCCGCGGTCCTCGGGGGAACCAACTCGCTCCACACGAACTCGCTGGACGAGGCCCTCGCCCTGCCGACGGCCGAGGCCGCGACGCTCGCGCTGCGAACCCAGCAGATCATCGCGCACGAGAGCGGCGTGGCCGGCACGGTGGATCCGCTCGGCGGTTCCTGGTTCCTCGAGCGGCTGACGCTGGACATGGAGCGCGGCGCACGGGAGTACTTTGCGGCGATCGATCGCATGGGCGGCATGGTCGAGGCGATCGAGGAGGGCTTCCCGCAGCGGGAAATCGCCGAGGCGTCCTACCGCTTCCAGCAGGCGGCCGAGAATCGCGACAAGATCATCGTCGGCGTCAACGAC
>JANNHC010000187.1:0-2861 GCA_031404215.1 Acidobacteriota bacterium | reverse complement strand
CCTGAGGTCGGAGAGTCGATCGTCGATGCGCGCGTGGCCAAGTGGTTGCGCAAGGAAGGGGAAGTTGTCGCGGTTGGCGACCCTCTCGTCGAGCTCGAGACAGACAAAATCGATCTCGAGGTGGCGGCCCCGCAGGGGGGGGTGCTGAAGCGCATCGATCGAAAGGACGGAGAGGACGTCAAGGTCGGCGAGGTGCTGGGCGTGATCGAGGATGTTGCGGCCGGCGCAACCGGTCGTTCTTCCGCCGCTGCGCCAGCCGCCGCCCTCGATTCCAACCCCGGAAGTTCCGACAAGACGCGATCGACACCGACCGCACGGAAGGCCGCGGAGGAACAGAAAGTCGATCTCAGTCGGGTGCGCGGAAGCGGCGATGCGGGACGGGTGATGCGGCGGGATGTCGAACAGGCGGCGGCAGGGAGCGGCAACGGAAAAACCGTCAAGCCCGAGCCTGCCGCGAGCACGGCGCCTTCTCCGGAGCCCGCCAGAGCGAGGCCGGCCGTGCTGGTTGCCGAGGCGCCGCGTCCTGCCGCCGGCGACCGCACGGAAGAACGCGTCCGGATGTCAAAGCGTCGTGCGACGATCGCCAAACGCCTCGTCGAGGCGCAGAGTACTGCCGCGATGCTCACGACGTTCAACGAGGTTGACATGTCGGCGGTGATGGCTCTGCGCGAGCGCCACAAGCAGGCATTCAAGGAACGCCACGGCACCGGACTCGGGATCGCGTCGTTCTTCGTCAAGGCCTCGATTGGCGCGCTGCGCGCGTTTCCGCGCATCAACGCGGAGATTCAGGGCGACGAGATGGTGCTGAAGCACTACTACGACATCGGTGTCGCGGTGGGAGCCAGCGAAGGGCTCGTCGTGCCGGTGCTCCGGGACGCCGATCGCCTGTCGTTCGCACAGATCGAACACCAGATTCGCGATTTCGCGAAGCGCGCGGAGGACGGCACGTTATCACTCGGGGATCTCAAGGGCGGCACCTTCACCATCACGAACGGCGGGGTCTTTGGCTCCCTGCTCAGCACGCCAATCCTGAATCCGCCGCAGGTTGGCATTCTCGGACTGCACGCCATCCAGCAGCGCCCCGTCGCCGTCAACGGACAGGTCGTCATCAAGCCGATGATGTACATGGCGCTCACCTACGACCATCGGATCGTCGACGGTTCCGAGGCGGTTCAGTTTCTCGTCCGGATCAAACAGCTGGTTGAAGATCCGGGAGCCTTGCTGCTGGATTAAGAGCCCGCAGTGTTCGCGCCGCACGTGGTGGAACGCCGGCGACGCGGCGGACAATCACCGTGCTACGATCACTTTTCGAATCCAGGTTGAACCTGGTATTACCCCTCGCAGATTAGACGATCCCGGATGTCGACATACACAGCGAAGGATATAACTGTCCTCGAAGGACTCGATCCGGTCCGCAAGCGTCCCGGCATGTATATCGGCGGCGTCGGATCGACAGGGCTGCATCACCTCGTGTGGGAAATCCTCGACAACTCCATCGACGAGGCGATGAACGGCTACGCCTCGAATATCAACGTCATGCTGCACGAGGACGGCTCGTCAATCTCGATCGCGGACGACGGGCGGGGAATTCCGGTCGATAAGCATCCCAAGACGAAGAAGAGCGCGGTCGAAGTGATCTTCACCACGCTGCATGCGGGAGGAAAGTTCGAGGCCGGCAATTACAAGACGGCGGGCGGGCTCCACGGCGTTGGCGCCAGCGTGGTGAATGCGCTGTCGAAAGAGCTTGTCGCGACGGTGCGGCGCGACGGCGGCGAATGGGAGCTCCGGTTCAAGCAGGGTCACCCGGTCGGAGCGCTGAAAAAGAACGGTCCGGCGCGCGGAACCGGGACGACGGTGATGTTTCGCCCCGATGCCACGATTTTTCCGAAGGTCGAATTCGATCCCGACGTCATAAAGCTGCGGCTCGAGGTGTCGAGCTACCTGCACAAGGGCCTGAAGATCGTTTTCGAAGATCAAACCAAGAACGAGAAGCACGTATTCCAGCACACGGAGGGGCTGGCCGACTACCTGAAGACGATCCTCCGCGAACGGTCCGCGACGCCGGTGCACGAGTCCCCCTTCACATTGTCGAAGGACAGCGACGAGAGCAGCCTCCGGCTCGACATCGCGCTCCAGTGGACGCAATCAACCGATGAGCACGTCCGCAGCTACGTCAACGGAATCCCGACGGGCTCCGGCGGCACCCACGAGAACGGGTTCCGCGCGGGCCTGGGGAAGGCGGTGCGCAACTTCATCGAGACGCACAACCTGTCGCCGAAAGGCGTGACGCTGACGGCCGAAGACATTCGCGAGGGGCTCGTCGCCGTCCTGAGCGTCTTTGTCGCCGAGCCGCAGTTTCAGGGGCAGACCAAGGACCGGCTCAACAATCCGGAACTGATGTCGGCTGTGGACTCCCAGGTGCGGCCTGCGCTGGAGCACTGGCTGAACACGAACATCAGCGTGGCGGAATCGATTGTCGCCCGCGTGATCCTCTCCGCCCGGGCGCGGGAGGCGAGCCGCGCGGCCCAGCAGGAAGTCGCGCGCAAGACCGCAACTTCCGGCCGGTTGACGCTGCCAGGAAAACTCAGCGACTGCACGTCCCCCGGACTCGCCGACAGCGAGCTCTTCGTCGTCGAGGGAGATTCGGCCGGCGGGTCGGCCAAGCAGGGGCGCGATCGGTCGCGGCAGGCGATCCTGCCGCTGCGCGGGAAGGTGCTGAATACCGAGAGCGCGTCACTCGCGAAGGTGCTGGAGAACAAGGAACTGTCGGATCTCGTGACGGCGCTGGGGTGCGGCCTGGGCAAGAGCTTCGAGATCGGCAGGCTGCGGTATGGACGCGTCATCATTCTGTCCGACGCCGA
>JANNHC010000186.1:0-14059 GCA_031404215.1 Acidobacteriota bacterium | reverse complement strand
GCCGCCGTGGTGGTGCCGAAGCCCCGATCGGCAAGCTCGAACAGACCGGGCTTGTTGTCGGTCGCGCCGGTAAACGCACCACGCATGTGGCCGAACAACTCGCTTTCGAAGAGCGTCTCCACGACCGCGGAGCAATTGACGGTCACGAAACGCCGATCGCGACGGGGGCCAATCTGATGCAGCGCACGCGCCACGAGCTCCTTGCCCGTGCCGGTTTCTCCCGTCACGAGCGTCGTCCTCACATGCGGCGCGAGCCGCCGGATCATGCCGAAGAGTTCCTGCATGAGCGGGCCGCGGCCGATCATGCCGTGGAACTCGAGCCGCTTGGCCACGTCGCTTTCAATCGCGAGGATGCTGCGGCGCCGTTCGATCTCTTCGCGAATCGACGTCAGGAGCTGCTCGAGCCTGTTGAAATCAAGCGGCTTGCTCAAGTAATCCATCGCGCCGAGCTTGATGGCCTCGACCGCGGTGTCGACGGTCGCATAGCCGGTCATCAGCACCGCCTGGCACCGGGGATCAATCTCGCGAATCGCGCGAATGACGTCGAGGCCGCCGATATCCGGCATCCGCAAATCGACCATCGCGACGTCGGCGTGCCGGGCCTGCAGCTGGGCGATCGCCTGGTGCCCTCCCGAGTACGTGATCACCTCGAAGCCAGCACGGCGCGCGAACCGGCTGACGAGATCGCGGATGCTCTGTTCGTCGTCCACGACGATGAGCAGCGGCTGCTGGGCCGTCATACACACTCCTTGGTAACCGCACGCATCGCCGATCGGATGGCGCGCAACTGAAAGGGCGGGGCCAGCACGGCGCTGGCGTGCTCACGGGCGAACCGCTCGACTTCGCCGTCCTCGCCCGACATCGAGACGAGCACGAGCGGGACCGCCTTGGCCTCGGCCAGGGCCGTCCGCCAACCTTCCAGGTCGGAGGCCAGCACGCCCCGATCGACGAATGCCGCGTGAAGCGCTCTGCGCTGGCAGATGACGAGCGCGTCGCTCGCCGAGGCCGCCGTGACCACTTCGCAGCCCCACCCGCCGAGGGCGGCGGCGATGTAGTCACGCTCGCCCTGCTCGGCATGGGCCACCAGGATGGGCTCCGACGTGCGAGCCTCCTCGATGCGGGCCGGGAGGAGGATGGAAAAGGTCGTCCCGACGTTGACCGTGCTGTGGACCGCGATCTGGCCGCCATGATCGCGCACGATCCCGTAACAGATACTGAGGCCGAGGCCCGTGCCCTCGCCGACGTCGCGGGTCGTGAAAAACGGATCGAAGATCCGGGACAGGTTGCCCGAGTCGATGCCGTGTCCGGTGTCCGTGATGAACAGCTCGACCGCCGCGCCGCCCTCGTCGTAGCGCGCCCCGACATGGAGCCGTTTCACCCCGCGCCCTCGCATCGCCTGCTCGGCATTCAGCACGAGGTTGAGAAGCGCCTGCTGCAATTGGCTGCCGTCGGCCACGACAGGTGGCAGTCCCGGCTGGAAATCGGCGAGGAGTTCGACGCCGTTCAGACGGAGCTCGTAGGACCGGAGCGCGATCACGCGGTTGAAGAGATCCGCGAGGTCCTGCGGCGCGCGCTCCGCCGCCTGGCGTCTGGCGAACGCGAGCAGGTTGCGGACGATCCGCGCCGCGCGTTCCGATTCCTGCGCGATCCGGCGAAGATCCAGGGCGAACTCCGCCGCCGGACGAACCTCGCCCGGCGTGCGCAGTTCGTCTTCGAGCAGCTGCGCATAGCCGATCACGCTCGTGAGCGGGTTATTCAGTTCGTGGGCGACGCCAGCCACCAGCTGGCCGATGGCGGACAGCTTCTCCGCCTGGAGCAACTGCGCCTGTGTCGACTTGAGGCGGTCGAGCGCGGCCATCGAGCGCGCATTCGCCAGCGCCAGCTCGTCGCTCATCTGCTGCAGTCGCCGTTTGGTTTGAATGTCCGCCGTGACGTTCTTGGCGACCTGGACGACCGACGCGCCCTCGCGGCCACTCACGATGGGAAACGTCGTCACGCTGAAAATCTGGCCGTCGGGCAGCGTCACCTCGGTGTGGCTTGCGTCATTCGCCAGCGCGCGCGAGATCTCGCAGTCGTCGCCAGACGACGTGCAGAACCCGACATCGCTGCAGGTCGCGCCGCGAAGGGCGGTGACCGGACGGCCCAGATGCGCGGCCAGTGCCGTGTTGCCTCGGAGGAGCGACCCGCGGCTGTCGAAGACCGCGATCGGATCGCCGATGGCGTCGAAGGTCTGCTCCCACTCGCGCTTGCCGCGTCGCACGAAATCGTGCAGCCGTGCGTTCTGAACCGCGACCCCGATCTGACCGGCGATGACGACGATGAGGCGCTGGTCCGCGTCCTCGAACCGTCCCGGCATTTCGGCGCCGACCGTCATCGTGCCAAGCAGCTCGTCGCCCGCCATGATCGGCACGCTCAACGTGCTGACCGCGGGAATGGCGCCGGAAAATTCCGATGGAAGCAGGGCGCGCAAATCGTCGACGAGAAACGGGATGCGGGTGGCGATGACCTCGTCGCTCGGCCGCGGCACCACCCCCGTCGTGTCCGTCCACAGGTCCTGCATCACTCGCGGTCCGACGAACGCCTTCTCCTCGAAGCGGCCCGTGGCGTCGTCCTTCAGCTGGATGGAGCCCCCGAGCACGCCCATCGCATGGACGGTGCGTTGCAGCGCCCCCGCCAGCACGTCGTCGAGTTCCAGCGATCGAGCGATCCCGTCGGCGATCTGGTTAATCGTCTGCAGTTCCCAGACGAGACGGCGGTTGTGCAGATTCATGCGCCGGCGCTCGAGCGCACGGTCGACCGTGGCGAACAGCTGGCCGAGCTCGAACGGTTTCTGTACGAAGGCGAAGGCGGACAGCTCATACGACTGAATCGCGGAGGCCAGCGAGGTGCTGGCGGACATCACCACGATCTCGGCGTCGGGCGCCTTCTCTTTCACACGGCGAATCGTGTCCAGTCCTGAGTCCGCGCCGAGCGGGAGGTCTATCAGCGCCAGGTCGAAGGCGCCACGATCGACCGCGGCATACGCCGCCGCCAGCGAGGTGGCGCAGTCCACACGGTAGCCGCGCGCTGCGGCGGCTTCCGCCAGCACCTGCCCTAGTCCGGCGTCGTCGTCGACAATGAGAAGTGAAACGGGGGTCAAGGGCATCGGTACCGCTCCGGTAACGGCGAGGATGGCGCGCGCACGATGCACATGTTGAGCGGCAACACCGCAAGAGGCGGGCCGAAGCCGCTCACGAGTGAGCGGTCAAGCCATCGGGTTTACCTTCAACGAGTTACCGCGAATGCGCGGTGAGCGTGGGACGCGATTTCCCGTCGGGCGTTTCGAGAGTGAAACACGCGAGTGTTTCAGGAATGGAACGCACTCGGGATTGCAGACCGATGGTGGACGATTGCGGATTGAGGGCGATTCGGGATGGGGATTGGGGATGAGGGATGAGGGATGAGGGATGAGGGATGAGGGATTAGGGATTAGGGATTCCGTATTTCTTCATCAGCCGCCACATCGTCGTCCGGCTGACCTGCAGCTCACGGGCGGCAGCGGTGATTTCCCCGCCGTGCCGAGCGAGCGTTGCGACGATGGTGCCTCGATCGGCTCGTTCGCGCGCTGCCGCCACCGTGCCTTCAGGCGCGGGTGGGACGGGCGGAGGCGCCGCGACCTCATCGGGTAAATCGTCGGGCTCGAGCTCGGGCCCACGCGCGATGGCGACGGCGCGCTGGATGATGTGTTCGAGCTGCCGGACGTTGCCAGGGTAGGTATACGCCGCGAGCCGCGCCCACGCCTGCTCCCCGCATCGCTCGACCCCACTGGCGGCGCCGTACTTTTCGAGAAAGTGATCGACGAGCAGGCGCAGATCGCCGTGGCGCTCGCGAACCGGCGGCATGTGGATGCGGTGCACATTCAGGCGGTAGTACAAATCACTGCGGAACTCGCCGGTGTCGACCGCACCCTTGAGATCCACGTTTGTCGCCGCCACGAACCGCACGTCCACGCGCCGGCTGTCGTTCTCGCCTATCCTCCGGACTTCGCCCGCCTCGACGGCGCGCAGCAGCTTGGCCTGCAGCGCGTTCGACATCGTCCCGATTTCGTCGAGAAACAGGGTGCCGCCCGACGCGTGCTCGATGAGGCCCGGCCGCGCGGCCTCGGCGCGGGTGAACGCCCCCTTCCCAGGGCCGAAGAGCTCGTTCTCGAGCAACGACTCGGTGACCGCCGCGCAGTTGAGCGCGACGAACGAACGCTCGGCACGAGCGCTTCCCGCGTGGATCGCGCGGGCCGCCAGCTCTTTCCCCGTTCCGGTTTCGCCGGTGATGAGGACAGTCCCAGGGACCGGCGCGGCGCGGCGGATGAGCTCCTTCACCTGTACCATCGTGGCGCTCTCGCCGATCAGGGCGTCGAGCGGTCCGCCCGCGCGGATGTGGCGCTGAAGCAGATCGACCTGCCGCGCGAGCTGCCGCCGCTCCGCCGCCGCGCGGACCCGCATCACCAGCTCGTCGCGGAAAAACGGCTTCTGCACGAAATCCACGGCGCCGAGCTTCATGGCCTCAACGGCCGTCTCGACGGTACCGAAGCCGGTCATGATGATGAAGACAGAATCGACGCGCTGTTCGCGCAGTTTCCGCAGCACGTCGAGCCCGGAGATGCCGGACATGCGCATGTCGGACAGAATGACGTCGAAGCCACCGCCCCGCGCGAGGGCAAACCCTTCCTCTCCGCTCGGCGCGGAGCGGACGGTGTAGCCCGCGGATCGCAGCATCCGCTCAATGCTTTCACGCACGGCAGTATCGTCGTCAATGACCAGGATGCGTGACATGGTTCAAAAGGGCTCAGGGCTCAGGGTCATGGGCCCGCGATCCGGGCGTGCGTTCGCATCGTGACGGTCCCGGTCCCTGGGAAATACCGCCGCAGGACCGACGCGACCGTTTCGCCGGCGCGAATGCGCGCGAGCGCGCCAGCCTGGCACAATCCAACGCCATGACCGAACCCGCGTCCTTCGAAAACCAACATGGCGCCGTCGCGCCGGACGTCAAACCAGGTGCTCCTGATGGTGCGCGCGCCGAAGGACCGGGTCAGGACTTCGCGCAGCGCCTCGCCGCGGACGATTCGATCCCGGGTGCCGTGGATCGCGATCCGCTCGGCGCGGCCGGCCGCGTCGCGCTCGAGCACCTGGATGCCGTCGAGGCGCGCGCCGACGCGGGTGCGTGGATCTTTGTTGAGCGCCGCCTCCACGGCGGCCAGGCGGCCTGCATAGCGCCACGTCGCATGCGCCTTCTCGGCCGGGCCGTCGTCGGCATTCGACACGAGGTAGGGTCGCCCCTCCCCCTCCCACACCTCGTCCGCCTTGCTGGTATGCCCCCCACAATCGGCGTGAAAGAGCGCGCGCGCTGGCGCGCCGTCGAACCACAGTACCATGCCGGCCGTGCGTCGCACGGCGTCAGTCGATTGAGCCGCCCACCGGGATGTTGTCAGTCTCGACGGTTGAAACAATTGGCAGTGGGTCGTCGAGCAGACGTCGAAGCCATCCGCCTTGTGCCGCCCCAGGTGGGCGAGGGTATACGTACGGCCGATCACGGCCTGCACCTCGAGCATGCGCTCGACGATCTCCGGTTCTCCAGACGGCGGAGCGAACTCCGAGATGATCGACACCTGGACGTACTTCTCCAAGGGCACATTCTGAATCGTGATCTTGTTTCCATCCTTGACGCCCACCCGGATCAGGGCCGGAGCGGCTGCCATGGACGAAGGCAGCGTGGTGCGCAACACAGGCGCGGAACACCCCACGATACAGAACGCGACGCCGAAGGCGAGACACGACGGCCATTTCATATGCACGTTATCGGCTCCGAGCGCTACGAACTTCGCGCCCCGCGCGTGCCCTGAGCCCTGCGCCCTGGGCCCTTGAAGCTATGACGTCATCGCGTACACAACCACGTTGACGCCAAACTTCGTGTTGTCCTCGCGCTGAAAGCGCTTGTTCCGCCAGTCGTAATCCCACTCGCAGCCGTAGTCCTTGTTGCTGTACAGCACGCCGACCCTGCCCTGCTGCTGCACGGCCCGCAGATAGTCGTGCACGATCTCGTCTCCCCAGCCGTTCAGCTCGTGTGATGTCGCTGGCGGCCCATCCTCGAACGTGAAGAAGCTGCGATAAATCGGGTGGCGGGTCGAGAGCTTCGGCATCGCACCCGGTACGCCAAAAATTTCCCGCATTTCGCTCTCGAAGCTTCGCGCGTACAGGCCGTCGATGTCGTGGTTGCAGTCATCGGAAAACAGCAGCCCGCCGTGCGTGACAAACGATCGCAGGCGGTCCCGCTCCCGCGCGGAAAACCGAACGAGCCTGTGGCCAGTCATGAAGAGGAACGGAAAGGACAGCAGGTCATCCGACGAAGGGGAGACAATCACTTCCTCGGGAAACACCGGAATCGACGTGTATTCGACGATCGAATTGAGGAGATTGGCGGCAACTTTCGGGTTGTAGTCCCAGTCTCCGGACTCGTACCGAAGGCGGGCGAACACGAATTCCGACGCGCGAGGGCGGCCCTGCGGCGGGGTGCCGCCCGTTTCACCCGGCATGGGGACAATTCTACCGATATAATGGGACATCGGTGGGCTTTCGCCGCCGTCCGGATCCATCGCGTCCAGTAAACGTTCGGGCCGTCGAGGCGTATTGAATGACAGGAGCTCAGACGGCCGGCCTGGCCGGCCGCGAGGCGGACAGCGTCGCCGCGTCGGCCGTAAAGGCCATGCAGGCCGAAGGCAAGCACGCCGAGGCCCGTGACCGCTACGCCGAATTGGTGGGCAGGCACCAGCGCCGCGCCTCTCGGATCGCGTTTCACTATATGCGCGAGGCAGCCGAGGCAGACGAGGCGGTGCAGGATGCCTTCGTCAAGGCCTACTCGCACCTCGCGTCGTTCCGCGAAGAGCTCCCCTTCGAAGTCTGGTTCACGCGCATCCTCATTAACGGATGCCTGGACCGTATCAAAGCGCGCACCCGCCGGGGACGCTGGATATCGCAGATGCCGGACGGGCCCGCGGGTGAGCGCGATTTCGCGGAACGGGTCGCCGGCAGCGGCCCCTCGCCGGAAGATCAGCTCCTGGCGAGGGAGCGGCGCGAACGGCTCTCGCGAGCGCTCTTCAGGCTGCCGGAGCGCCAGCGTTCCGTGTTCATGTTGAGCCACTACGAGGGATGCACGTCGCGCGAGGTCAGCGCGTTGACGGGGCTCAACGAATCGACCGTGCGGGTGCACCTGTTCCGGGCGATCCGGAAGCTCCGCGCCCTGCTGGCTGAAGGACCGCTCGCCGAAAAGCTACGGGAGAAACGCCGTGTCAATCCTTAATCGTTTACGGCTCGGCGCCCACCTGGACGACGCGGCGATTGCCGCGCTCTGGGCGGAGGGCCGGCCCGCGCACCCCCATCTCAACACCTGCGTCGCCTGCCGGAACCGATTCGCCAGCTTTTCTTCATGGCTCGAGAACCTCCGGGCGGACGCGAGGACCGAAGCGGACGAGAATTTTCCAACGGAACGCCTGGCGGCCCAACAGGCGCAGATCTTCCGGCGTCTCGAAGCCGCCGAAAGGCCCGCGCGCGTCATTGCGTTCCCGCGCTTCGCCGAGCCCTTGACCTCGCGATCGTCTGGCGCGTCACGCTGGATCGCCGCCGCGGCAGCCGCCGGCCTGATCGTGGGTGTCGGCGTGGGCCAGGTGATGAACCTGCGTCACTCCCTGACGTTCCGCGCATCGCCAGTCAGCGACGGACGCCAGGCGGTGGCGGCGACCGCCGCTGGACAGCGCGACCCCCGCCTCCTGACCGCCAGCGCGACCCGCGACGAAACCTTCCTCTCCGAGCTCGACGCCTCGCTGTCGCGCCCGGCGGTTCCGGAGCTGCGCGCGCTGGACGCCTTCACGCCGCGCGCCGGCGATCAGGCCAGGTAGGCCGGTGGCCTCGCCCCAGCCCTTGATTTTCCGCAAAGGCCTCGACATGAAGGAGGCCGTCGCGGGCGAGCTTGCCGCGGCGTACGACAGCGCCGTCGTCGATCGCGTCCGGGCGAACGATTTCCGTCACGTCGCCGGCCGCCTGACCGTCCATCTCGCGCGCGAATTCGGCTTCTGCTACGGCGTCGACCGCGCCGTCGACTACGCCTACCAGGCGCGCCGGCGATTCCCCGGACGCCACGTGTTCCTTACCGGCGAAATCATTCACAACCCGCACGTCAACGATCGCCTGCGCGAAGCGGGTATCCGCTTCCTGTCGGATTCCGGCGAGCGCGGCGACCTGTTGGGCCCCGACGACGTGGTGATCCTTCCGGCTTTTGGCGTAACCGTCAGCGACATGGCGGAGTTGTCGAACCGCGGATGCACGCTCGTGGACACGACCTGCGGTTCGGTGCTGAACGTGTGGAAGAATGTCGTGCGGTATTCGCGGGAAGGATTCACCTCGGTCATCCACGGCAAAGTGAAGCACGAGGAGACTCGCGCCACGGCATCGCAGGCGCTGAAATGCCCGGAGGGCCGGTACCTCATCGTGCTCGATCGCGATGAGGCGGAGGTCGTGTGCGAGTACATCCGATCCGGCGGCGATCGCGACGCCTTCCTCCGCCGTTTTGAAGGCGCCGTCTCCCCCGGCTTCGATCCGGACCGCGACCTCGAGCGTGTCGGGTGCGCGAACCAGACGACGATGCTCATGTCCGAGTCGCTGGAAGTCGGCGAGATGTTCCGGGACGCCATGCGGGCGCGTCATGGCGAGGCCGAGCTCGCGACCCGGTTCCGTGCGTTCGATACGATTTGCAGCGCGACCCAGGAGCGCCAGGACGCCGTGATTGCGCTCCTCGAGGAAGAAGCGCTGGATGTCATGCTGGTCGTCGGCGGGTATAACAGCAGTAACACCTGCAACCTGGCCCGAATCTGCGCCGGTAAAGTCCTCACTTATCACATCGCCGACCCAGACTGCATGATGTCCGGCGAGGACATCCGTCATCGCCCAATCGGGGCGCCGTCAACGACCGTGGGTATCGAAGACGTCGCGCATGGGTGGCTCCCGGCCGGTCGGCCGGTGGTCGTCGGCCTGACCGCAGGGGCATCGACGCCGAACAATATCGTCGGGGAAGTGATCAGGAAGCTCGAGAGCTTTTGCGGCTGACGAAACCGTTGCCGCCGCCCCGGTAGCGCGAGCCCGGCTGACGAGTAAGGGGACCTACCGGTCGAGACGCGACAGTGCAGGCCCGGTCGATTCCTGCAGGACGATCTTGACCTTGTGACCGCGCTGGCGGTGGAGGAAGCGGTAGAGATCGCTTCCCCGGCCTGACCATCAGCGTCGCGGTGTCTCCCAGCGAAAAGTACCCCTCCTCTAGCTCGTGATCGGCGGAGGAGACCGTGACGGTCACGGTGGTTTCATCCCGGTCGTACGCACGGCCCACGCCGATACCCGCGAGGAACAAAGCCAGGGTCAACCACGCTGCTGTCAGGATCCGTACGCGTCCCGCTCCAGTCTGCCAGCCGTGCGGCCGGCATCTAATCGCGTGCAAGGCGACGGCCAGCGTGGATCTCGTCTCGAATCAGTGATTTAAGTGTGACAAGCGGCTGATCCGACGTCTCCGGATTCACAATAGAATGTAAACGGCGTGCTGCACAGGGTCGTAATAAGCCCTGTAGTCATTCCCGGAGAAAGTCAGCACAGTATGGCAAGTCGAATAATGTGGGTTCTGGTACTCGCGCTCGTCGGCGCCCTGCCTGCCTCAGCGGCGGCACTCGAATGCGAACAGGGGCCTCCCAAAACGGATCAAGGACGGGTGCCGGATGGACGTGGCGGCCCGCAGCGCCGGAGCGAAAAGAGCGAAAAAGACGAGCGTCGGATGCCTTGGTGGAAAGCGCCCGACACGCGCGCGGAGCTGGGGATTTCGGACAAGCAGTCGAAAGACATCGATGACATCTTCCAGGCGACGCTGCCGGCCCTTCGCGCGGCGAAGGAAGAACTCGACCAGCTCGACGAGGCGGTCGCCAGCCTCATCAAGGAAGGCACGGCGGATATTGCGGTCGTGGCGCGTCAGGCTGGACAGACCGAGCAGGCTCGCGCGAATCTCACGACCAAACGCACCGTGATGTTGTATCGCATGCACCGCCTGTTGACACCGGAGCAGCGCACCAGGCTGGACGCCATGTTCGCCCGCCGCGAGGCCGACCGTCGGAAGAATGATTCCAACGGGCGCCGCTAGGCGCCACCTTTTGACACCGACCACTTTCTGGAGGCTTTCGTGAGCACGATCGCACGCACGCTGGCTGCAGCCGGCCTTGTCCTCGCCGCCGCGTTTCCCGCCGCCGCACAGGACACGAGGATTGAATACGTCAGGACGCTCATCGCGCAGGCGCAGGCGCAAACGGGCGGCGCCGCGCAAAGGCCCGCCGGCCCGACCATCCCATTCGTGACGCCGGGCCCGCGTGTCGAGATCACGATCGAGGACGCGGTCGCACGAGGGACGGATAAGAACATCGACATCGCCGTCGCGCGCATCACGCCGCGCCTGATCGACTTCACGCTTGCCGGGCTGGAAGCCAGCTACCGGTTGAACCTGACCTCCTCGACCAGCAGCAACAGCACGACCGATCTGCCCCGCCTCACTACGCAGGGTATTTCCGCGCCGACCTCGAGCGTCCGCCAGAACTGGTCCGCGGGCCTCGCCCAGAACCTGTGGAAGGGTGGCGGCAACTACAACGTGGCCTGGAACAACAGCCGGTTCAAAGGTCAGAGCGCGGTCAACATCCGCAATCCCCAGTTCCAGTCGGGGATAACCGCGAACCTGGTCCAGCCCCTGTGGCGCGGTTTCAAGATCGACGCGACGCGTGCGGCGCTGAGGACCAATCGCCTCACCCAGCAGAACGACGAAATTTCGCTCACCGCGACGACCGCGACAACACAGGCGAACGTGCGGAACGCCTATTGGGATCTCGTGTATGCGATCCAGGCCGTGGAAGCCGCGCAGAACTCGTTCGATTTGGCGAATCGGCTCATCCAGGACAACCAGTCGCGCGTCGAGATCGGGACGCTCGCGCCGATTGACGTGGTCTCCGCGCAGGCTGAAGCCGCGTCACGCCGCAACACGCTCGTCCAGTCGCAGGCGACGGTCCGTACCTCCGAACTGGCCCTCAAGCGTTTGATCGTCAGCGGCACCGACGACCCGTTGTGGACCTCCTCGTTGAATCCTGTCGATCGGCCCTCGACCACGCCCGAACCGATCAATCTCGAGGCTGCCGTGGCGCGCGCGCTCAGCCAGCGCACCGATCTCGAGCAGTCCAAGAACAACCTGAAGGTCAGCGACATCAACTTGCAGAATCAGATTGACGCGACGAAGCCGCAGTTGAACCTGGCCGCAACCTACGGCCTGTCCGGTCTCGGCGGAACGATCTTCAATTTCACCGGGGCGCCTGATCCTATTACCGGTGTCCGGCCGTTTACGACGACTCCGTCCGGCTATTTCGACGCGCTCCGCAACATCACCGGATTCGATGCGCCAGTCTGGACCGTCGGGGTGAATTTCGCGTACCCGCTCGGCAGGAGCTCCCAGGAAGCCACCGTAGCGCGGTCGAGACTGTCGCTGCAGCAGACCCAGGTCAATGTCAAGGCGCTCGAACTGCAGATTGCCACCGACGTCACGAACGCCGCGCTCACCGTGCAGAGCTCACTCGAAAGCGTGCAGGCGACGGCGGCCGCCAGCGAGCTGGCGGGAAAACGCCTCGAGGCTGCCCAGAGTAAAGCCGACGTGGGCATGGCGACCAACTACGAGGTCGTCCAGGCGCAGCGCGACTTCGCGGACGCGCGCAACAACGAGCTGCGCGCCGTGCTCAATTATCGCAAAGCGCTGGTCAACTTCGACACCGTCCAGCGCGTCGGGACTCGCGGCGTCGGTGCCGCGGTCGCCGGCGGCGGCCAGTAACCGTTCACCCCTCTTCAGCACGAAAGCGCATGCGTAAAACCCTTGTCGTCGTCATCGTTGCCGTGATCGCCATCGCCGGCTTCGTGGTTTACAGCCGCCAGGGGGGCACAACGACCGATGCCGCCACCACGGCCGCGGGAGGCGGACGGGGGCGCGGTGCCGCTCGGGCGCCGATGCCGGTGGAGTTCGCCACGGCTACCCGCGCGCCGCTCGCCGAGCGTGTGCTCGTCGTCGGCAACCTGATCGGCGCCGCAACGGTGCAGGCCGTGCCCAAGATCAACGGACGGCTGCAGACCGTCAACGTGCAGCTCGGGGACGCCGTGCGGCGAGGTCAAATAATCGCCAAGGTCGAGGACCGAGAGATCCAGGAGCAGGTCCGACAGGCCGAAGCGGCCTACCGGGTGGCGGAGGCGACGATTCGGCAGCGCGAGGCGGATCTGAAGCTCGCGCAGACGAACCTCGAGCGGAACCGCAGCCTGCTCGAACGCCAGCTGCTGCCAAAGCAGACCTACGACGATACCGATGCGCGCCATCAGGCGGCCCTCGCACTGCTCGACCTCGCGCGCGCACAGTTCGAGCAGTCGAAGGCACGCCTCGACGAGCTCAATATCAATCTGGCGAATACGGTCATCTCGTCGCCGGTGGACGGCTTCGTCGCCAAGCGCTTCCTCGACCCTGGCGCGTCGGTCAGCCCGAACGTCCCGGTCGCATCCGTCGTCGACATCCACTCGGTGCGGATGGTGGCGAATCTGGTGGAGAAGGACGTCAAACGGGTGACCGTGGGCACGCGTGCTGCGGTCGAGGTCGACGCCTTCCCCGGCGAGACGTTCAACGGGCAGGTGAGCCGCCTCGCGCCGGTGTTCGATCCGGCAACGCGGACAGCCGAAATGGAGATCGCGGTCCCGAACCCCGGATACCGGTTAAAGCCCGGCATGTACGCCCGGGTGCAGCTCACGGTCTCCGTCCGGCCCGACGCCATCACCGTTCCGAGCAACGCGATCGTGACGGTCAGCGGCAAGCCCGGCCTGTTCATCGCCGGCGAACCGGTGGCCGGACGCGCCGAGGGCGGCGGCGCAACTCGTGGCACCGGCGGAATGGCGCCGGCGGCAGGCGCCGACGCCAAGACAATGACGGCGCGGTTCATCGCGGTGGAAACCGGGATTCGTGACGGCGATCGGGTCGAAATCGTCTCGGGCCTCAAGGACGGGGCGCGGGTCGTGACGACGGGTGCCGGCGCGCTGAAAGACGGCGATCGCATCGTCGCCGCCGCCGGTGACAAAGGACAACAAGGCGGGAACGCGGGTGGCCGCGGTCCGCAGGCAGGGAGCGGTCGATGAGCATTCCGCGCACAGCCATTGAGCGGCCGGTCACGATGTTCATGCTTTCCGGCGTGATCATCCTGCTCGGGTTGCTGTCTCTTTTCCGTCTGCCGGTCGACCTGATGCCGGATGTCTCGTATCCGAGCCTCACCGTTCGCGTGGGCTACCCCGGTGTCGGCCCGCTCGAAATAGAGGAGCTCATCACGCGCCCCATCGAGCAGGCGATGAGCGCGGTCGCAGGCCTCGAGCGGCTCGAGTCGACCGCGGCGGAAGGCTCCAGCCGGACGACACTGAACTTCGCCTGGGGCACCGACCTGAACGAAGCGGCCGACGACGTGCGCAACCGGCTCGATCGCGTGCGCGGCCGGCTGCCCGAGGAAGCGGATGCTCCCGTCATGTTCAAGTTCGACGCGAACACGTTTCCGATCATGGGCGTCGGCGTCGAGGCGACGGGGAATCTCGATCGCGTGACGCTCCGCGAGATGGCCGAGCACGACCTCTCGCCGCGTCTCGAGCGCGTGCCCGGTGTGGCGTCGGTCAGCGTCGAGGGCGGTCTCCGCCGGCAGATTCACGTCGAGCTCTCCAAGGAGAAGGTGCGCGCGCTCGACCTGCCGGTCGATCGCATCATCGGCTTGCTCCGGTCGGAGAACCAGAACATCCCCGTCGGCGAGATCGACGAAGGGGACACGACATATCTGGTGCGCAGCGTAGACCTGGCCCGACACGCTGACCGATTGGGTGCCAAGGCCCAAGCTGCCCAGGCCGCTGGTGCCGCTGCCATCGGAGGCCCGGGTGACCGTCGCCGTGCCGATCTTGCTGCCAGC
>JANNHC010000185.1:0-2614 GCA_031404215.1 Acidobacteriota bacterium | reverse complement strand
GCAGCGTGGAGTCGATGACCTCGACTTCCAGACCGAAGCGCGTCCGTGCGCGCTCGAGCAGCTGCGAGAGCGAAGTTGACAGCATCAAAATTTGGTTACGGGAGCCGTTCAGCGCCAGGGGTCCAGTCGGACACGTGGGTTTTCACGGATTGGCGGCTCCAGTTGCAAACGTATAGCCACGATCTGGAGAATTTTGTCAGCGCGAGAACGCCTTTATCTACGGTAACTTGGGGAATTCTTGATGTGGCCGATTTCCGTCATTTACGGACGAGCCTTATTAGTCATCTAAAAGTAAGACTAATATCAGCTAAAAAGGCAGACTTTTGTCCACCTAACCCCCCGGTTTCGCCGAGGGACCAACAGCCACCTCAACATTTTTTTCGCTTGGTATCGGGAGTCCATCTTTTCGCGCCGGCTCGTAGAGCCAGCCGCGGGCCGCGCGGAGCAGCAACCGATCGTACGCGGGGTGGACTGACTTCACGATTTCAGCGGACGTGACTATTCCCTCGGCCGAAATCTGCACCCGGACCGACCCGCGAAAATCCCTGGTGCGAGTGACCGCGTCAGGAGGGACCCATTGCGGAAGCCGTTGCTGGACGGCGACTGGCGCCACGATGGCGCTAGGACGCACCGCCGGCGAGGCCGAGGACGGCGTGGGTCCGGACGGCGTGGCGCCGGCCGGCGCGGCCGAGGCTCCTGGGACGGACTTGGGCGGCATCGCCCGGCTCAGCTCGAGGAACCCCGCTCCCAGCTCTCTCAATTCACCGACACCTGCCTCAGTGCGAACATCGGCGTCCTCGGCGATCCGCAACATGGCCTCGAACTGGGCGACCGCATCCTCCCGGTCTTTGCGATCCATTGCCGCTTTGCCTTGCTGGTACGTGCGCTTGACGAGACCCGGACCGATCCGCCGGCGCACTTGTGAGTAAAGCGCCTGTATGCGCGGCGACGCCTGAGCGGCGTCGGGTCGATACTCCGGATGAGCCGTCAGAACGGTTTCGACGGCCTTATCGGCATCGTCCAGGCGTCCGAGCGCCACCAGGCAGAAGACGCGGTACTGCTCGGCCTCGAGGTTCGGGGCCGTGGCGTCGAGCTTCGCGAACGCCGCCAAAGCATCCTCGTAGTTTGCAGACGCATACAGGTCCTTGATCACCTGGAGCGTGTCCTGCTTTGCGAGCAGCGGCGCTGTCACGAACGACGCGAGGAACAGAACGGAACAACCGAGACGCAAGGCCGATCGATAAAGTGGCATCACGGAATTACTTCTTCCGGAGATCCACGCCGATACGCGCGGGCTTGCCCACCATGATCACCACGGTTTCGCGACGCTCGCCCAACTCGGGGTGCCTGAACACGACCTCGTGAGTTCCGACGCGACGGGCGAGGTTTCCAATCGGCGTTTCGCCGAGGCGCTCGCCGTCCACCCAGACCTCGGCCCACGGCTGCGCGTTGATGCTGAGGACGCCGTTTGGCAGGTCGATTTTTGTCGCGACCGTCTTTCCCGCCGCGACCTTGACGGTCCGCCGGGCTGTGAAGCCGAGCGCCTCGTTCGCGAATTCGATGTCGTGATCGCCGGCAGCCAGCATCAGGCGGTCGGATTCGCTGGTGCCGATCACCTTGCCGCCTTCGCGCAGCTGCAACGGGACGGTGGACGACACGCTCATCCATCCTGCCGGGACGACGGCTGGATCCGGTGCCGGTGCGGCTGACGACACGATCAGCGAGACGGTTTCGCGAGGCTGAATGGTGACGGTTCGTCGCACGATGCCAGTGGCTGTCCGGACGGAGACCTCGTGCTCGCCAGGCTGCAGACTATCCACCGCGACTGGAGAGGTCCCCCGAGCGGCTCCGTCGATCGTCACCGGCAGGTGCGAGGGCTCGGTCTGCACGCGCAAGCCGCCGGTCGGTGCAGTGCCCGGCAGTGCTCCGTCCGCAAACTCGACCCGCTGGACGGTCGATGACCCGGCCGCAACGCCGACCTTGATCGTTCTCGCGTTCGGAGCGGAACCGATTTGCACGTCATAGGATCCCGGCGCGAGCTGCGTTGTGAGCGGCGTTTTTCCCATGGACTTGCCTGCGATGACGACCTGAAGACCCGGCGGTGCGGTTTCAAGCGTCACCGTCCCGGTCGGGGCGGTTCGCGGGAAACGACTCTGATATGCGAAGACACCCGCAACTGCGAGGCCCGCGCTCACGATGATGACCACCAGCCATTTGCCGGCTGCAGGAGCCCAGACCGGGAGCGAGTGGGCTCCCTCAGACGCCGGCGAGTCGAAGGTGGGAGGCGCGGCGGAGGCAGCCGCTTCGGAGCCAAAGGCGTCAAGGCCTTCCCCCGCGTCACCGGCCCTTGCCGAACCCGAAGCGGTGGGTGAAGCGCGGCCGACCTGCGTTGCGGGCCACAGTCGCGGAATTTTTAAGATAGCCACGGGACGGTTTCTCCTGATTCGACGAGCCTCGACCAGCTCCAGACGCGGTGTTTCCTGACCTGTTTCTGGCGCAACGGTCGGAAGGGGCTGACGCGCGAGCGCGTCGTGGCCGAATCCCATGCCGGCACTCCCTTCGAAATCAATGGTTCACTGAGACACAGGCGAACGCCGTACCAGACTGACTGGTG
>JANNHC010000184.1:0-5846 GCA_031404215.1 Acidobacteriota bacterium | reverse complement strand
GGCTTTGGGTACGCGCGGCGCTCCCGGGGAAACTCGGTGGTGTCCCTTGGGCGCCGGTGGCTGCGGGTGTTGGGGGGGCGGGGGGGGCATCAGGTGCCAGCGAGCCCTCAGGTGCCAGCGAAGCCTCGGGCACCAGGGCTGCCTCGAGTGCCAAGGCCACCTGGAGGCGCTGAGGCGGCGACTGTCCAGCCAGAGGCGGCGGTGTCTTACGACGAACGTAAGCGGCAGGAAGCCGAGTCGCGGAAGGTGAAGAAGGCGGGCGATGCGCGGCGGAAACGGATCGACGACCTCGAAACGCGCATCGCGGAGCGTGAGCAGGCCATCAAGGACATCGAAACGACGATGTCGGCGCCGGGCTTCTACGACAATCACGAAAACGCCAAGCCCATTATCGACAAGCATCAGGCCCTGATGTGGGAGATCGGCGACCTCATGCATCAGTGGGAGGAGTTCCAGCAAACAGATTTGTAATCGGCCGCCAGACTTGTAATCCCCTCATCCGCGTCAACCGGCCTACCTGCCTGTTTTCCTAAGGAACCGAATCAATCAAGTTCTCAACTCCAAGGCACACCCCTTGCGCCTGACGCGCCCGAGGGGTGGCCTCGGTGCCGGTGGATTTCTGCCCACGCTCGTCCAGCGCCAAGCCGACCCCAGCTAAGCTACACATGCAGAAGAACTTTGCGGGCGCGGCTCGGGCGATTACAATACTGAAGTCGGATCAGGGCCACTCTGTCGGGCTCGTATCAACCATGCCAATCCGAAAACCCGGGACTGCCGTCCGCCGCGCTCCCCGGGTCGCGAAGGTGGGTCAGGTCAAAACGGCCCGGCGCCCGCCGACGGCCACCGCATCAGTACCGGAAGGCTTCTACCGGGATCTCGTCTGGAACCTTCGCAACGGCGTCATCGCGGTCACCCGCGACGGGCAGGTTGCGGTGATGAACGAGGTCGCGTACCGGATCCTGGGTCTGGCGTTCAACGCCTCCGACATCGGGGTGCCGTTTTCGCGCGTGCTCAAGGAACGTCCGGACCTGTCGCGCATCCTTTCGGGCGCCTTCGAACTTTCGCATCTTCCCAACCGCGCCGAGCTCCGCCTGAAGAGCACGGGCAAGGTGATCGGCTACACGCTGTCGCAGGTCAAGGACCCGCAGGGGGGCGTCACCGGCGCCACGCTCTTTTTCAAGGACCTCACCCGCGTCGAGCAGCTGGAGGAACGGGAACGCCTCCGCGATCGCCTGGCCGCCCTCGGCGAGATGGCCGCGGCCATCGCGCACGAGGTCAAGAATCCGCTGGCGGGCATCGAGGTGATGGCTGGCATCCTGAAGCGGCAGCTCACCGAATCCGAAGACGCGCAGTCGATCCTCCGGGACATCATCAAGGAAGCGAAGATGGCCAACGCCATCGTCCTTGAAGTGCTCGATTTCGTGCGGCCGATCCGTCTGCAGGTCGAGCGGATTTCGCTGGCGGACGTGGTGCGCGACGCGATCTCGATGGCGGAGAGCCACGTGCAGCGGGGGGACGTGCGCATGGACGTCCGGCTCGCGGAGGATCTGGCGCCGATCCAGGGGGATCCGCATCAGCTCAGGCAGCTCTTCACCAACCTGCTGACCAACGCGTTCGAGGCGATGGTGGGGAGGGGGTACGTGCGGATCTCGGCGCAGCAGCTCGCGGCGGAAGAGGAGCCGACGGCGGGCGTCGACTCGCATGCGGTGCCGATGCTGCAGGTGGACGTGGACGACGACGGCCCGGGCGTGCCGGCGGATGTGATGGACCGGCTGTTCAGTCCGTTCTTCACGACCAAGCCGCAGGGCTCGGGACTCGGGCTCGCCATCGTTCGCAAGATTGTGGACGCACACGACGGCCGTATCGACGTCAGCGCGCGCGCCGAGGGGGGCACGCGCTTCCGGGTCACGCTGCCCGTCAGCGGCAGTCACGAGTTGTTCAGGTAAACGGCGGGATTAGGGATTCGTTCAGGAGACTGAAGCATTATGGGTCGCATTCTGGTAGCGGACGATCACGACTCACTTCGGCGCGGCATCGTGCGTGCGTTGTCCGACGCGCATCACGAGGTGGACGAGGCGCCGAACGGTAACGTCGCCATCGAGAAGCTCCACGAGGGGCAGTACGACGTCGTCCTGAGCGACCTGAAGATGGGGGGCAGCGACGGCATGGACGTCCTTCGGACGGCCAAGTCGCTCCAGCCCAATACGGCGGTCATCCTGATGACCGCCTTCGGCTCGATCCACACCGCGGTCGAGGCGATGAAGATCGGCGCCTTCGACTACGTGCAGAAGCCGTTCGAAATCGAGGAGATGGAGCTCAAGATCGCCAAGGCGATCGAGCACCGCCGGCTGCGTCACGAGATCGAGTACCTGCGGCACACGCAGCAGGACATTTACGACTTCGATCGCATCGTCGGCGCGAGCGGCGCGCTGCAGTCGGTGCTGACCATCGTGAAGAAGGTGGCCAAGAGCAATACGACGGTGCTGATTCGCGGCGAAACGGGCACGGGCAAGGAGCTCATCGCCGGCGCCATCCACCACAACTCGCTGCGAGCGGGACGCAACTTCGTCAAGGTGAACTGCGCGGCGCTCCAGGAGAACCTGCTGGAATCAGAGCTGTTCGGCCACGAGAAGGGGGCCTTCACCGGCGCCGACAAGCAGCGCGTCGGGCGGTTCGAGCAGGCCGACGGCGGGACGCTGTTCCTGGACGAAATCGGGGACATGAGCGCGAACACGCAGGCGAAGATTCTGCGCGTGCTCCAGGAGCACGAGTTCGAGCGCCTCGGAGGCACCCGGACGCTCCGCGTGGACGTGCGGCTGATCGCGGCGACGAACCGGAACCTCTCGCAGATGGTGGCGAGCGGGCATTTCCGCGAGGACCTCTACTACCGGCTCAACGTGGTGTCCATCGAGATGCCGGGGCTTCGCGAGCGCAAAGAGGACATTCAGCAGCTGGCCAACTTCTTCCTCCGCCGCTTCGCCGGCGAGCTGAAGAAGCGCGTGGACGGCATCGGGGCCGACGCCCAGAAGCTGTTGATGCGGTACAACTGGCCGGGCAACATCCGCGAGCTCGAGAACGCGATCGAGCGGGCGGTGCTGCTCGCCGAAGGGCCTCAACTGACGAGCGCGGACCTGTCATTGGGCGAGCTGACGACCGGCCAGTCGTCCAGCGACGCGAGCCCGGTCGTGAAGATTCCGCCGACCGGCATCGCGCTGGAGGAGATCGAGCGGCAGGCCATCATCGAAGCGCTCAAGATGTCGAACTGGGTCCAGAAGGACGCGGCGGAGCTGCTCGCCATCAGTCCGCGCGTGATGAACTACAAGATCAAGACCCTTGGGATCGACTACTCGCGCGGCGGCCGCCGCCCGATGATGGAGACGATCGCGAGCTGACGCGCAGCCCGGTGGATCACGCTTTCGGGTGGGCCTTCCTGTAGGCCTCGATCAGCTGGGCCGAGTTGACGTGCGTGTAGCGCTGCGTCGTGCTGAGGCGCGCGTGACCGAGCAGTTCCTGGATGACGCGAAGATCGGCGCCGCGTTCGAGAAGGTGCGTCGCGAACGAATGGCGCAGCGCGTGCGGGCTGATCCCGAAGCGCGTGCTGCACGCCGAGACGTACTTGCGCACCAGCCGATCGACGCTGCGCGTTGACAGCCTGCCCCCGCGGTAATTCACGAACAGCGGCTCGGCGTTGCGCCGCAGCTTTTTCCCGCTTCGCGACCCGGGTCCCGGATCCGGTACCCCCGCGACTATCTCTTCCCGATCCATCAGCCACGCCCGCACAGCCGCCTCCGTCGAGCGGTTGAACGGGACGATGCGCTCCTTCCCTCCCTTGCCCAGAACCCGGACGACGCGGCTGCTCAGATTCACGTCTTCCAGCCCCAGGCCCACGAGCTCGCTCAATCGGAGGCCCGACGCGTAAAAGAGCTCCATGACGGCGCGATCGCGTCGACCGAGCGGCGTGCCCGCGTCCGGCATCTCGAGCAGCCGCGACATTTCCGCTTCCGCGAGGTGGGCCGGCAGGCGCTGCTCGCGTCTGGGCGTGCCGACAAGCGCCGCCGGGTCCCCCTCGATGGCCCCCTCACGGCGCATGTATCGCCCGAACGTACGGATGGCGGCGAGCTTGCGCGCGGCCGACGATCGCGAATTGCCGCGCTTGTGCAGCTCTCCCAGGAACGCGCGGATGTGCAGTTGATTGAACTCGGTCGCGAGGAGGTCGGAGCGGCGCCGCTCCAGATGGGCCGCGACGAACGTGATGAACTGGGAGAGATCACTCTCGTAGGCGCGCACGGTGTGCGCCGAGGCGTTCTCGTTGAGGCGCAGATGGTCGAGGAAATCGGCGAGCTGATCTTTCATACCAAGGCATCACCGCAACCCTGAAGGGCTGCGCTACAGACGTAATACGGCGTCGAAGTACCGTGCGCGGCGCGAACTGGGCTGCGCTGCGCGTCGGTGGCCTACGGGGGTGTAGCACAGGGCTTCAGCCCTGCCTGCATCCAGGCGGCTAGGTCCGCGAGGGCCCGTTCCGACAGCGCGACCTTTCGATCCGTTTTCCCGCGCGGCACCCGACGGCCCGCCTGGGCCACGAGCGGCGGAATGATGCCGAACGCGATGTTGGTCGGCTGATAGTTTCGCGGCTCGGCGTGCGACACGTAGTACGCGAGGGCGCCGATCGCGGTCGTCCGCGGGGGCACCGATAACGGTTCGCCGAGCGCGAGCGCCGCCGCGTTGCGCCCAGCCATCAGGCCGGACGCCGCCGATTCCACGTAGCCCTCGACGCCGGAAATCTGCCCCGCGAAGAAGAGATCGTCGCGCGTCCGCATCTGCCACGTCTCGCGAAGCACGGTCGGGCCGTTGATGTAGGTGTTGCGGTGAATCATGCCGAAGCGCACGAACTCCGCCTGCTCGAGCCCCGGGATCAACCTCAAGACCCGGGCCTGCTCGCCCCATTTCATCTGCGTCTGGAAGCCCACCAGGCTGAAATGATCGCCCGCGAGGTTGTCCTGCCGCAGCTGCACGGCCGCGTACGCCTCTCGCCCGGTTCGCGGATCAACCAGGCCGACCGGCTTCATCGGGCCGAACCGCAGCGTGTCCACCCCGCGCGACGCCATGACCTCGATGGGGAGACACCCTTCGAAAAACTTCGCCTCGTCGAACTCGTGCAAGGGCGCCCGTTCAGCCGCCATCAGCGCCTCATAAAAGCGCGCGTATTCGGCCGGCGTAAACGGACAATTCAGGTAATCACCCTCGCCATCGTCTACACCGCACACACCCTCCGTGGCCCCTGCGGCGCCCATGGCACCCGTGGCTGTGGCCCCCCTGAAGCTCCGTCCCCATCTCGACGCGCGAAACACCTTCGACCTGTCGATGCTCTCGGCAAAGACGATGGGGCTGATGGCATCGTAGAAATAGAGGTGCTCGCTCCCTACCAGCGCGGCGATTTCGACGGACAGCGAGTCCGAGGTGAGCGGACCAGTGGCGATGATAACCGGTCCGTCGAGCGACGAGGGAATCGCCGGGACCTCTTCCCGCACGAGGCGGATTCGGGGATGAGAAACGATCGCGTGGGTGACTTCGGCGGAGAACCGTTCGCGGTCCACGGCAAGCGCGGTGCCGGCCGGTACGCGGGCCGCCTCCGCCGCGCGCATGATGAGCGATCCGAGCCTGCGCATTTCTTCTTTGAGGAGACCGACCGCGTTGTCGAGTTTGTCGCCTCGGAAGGAGTTGCTGCAGACCAGTTCCGCGAGCTGATCCGTCTTGTGCACGGCCGTCGCGCGGAGCGGGCGCATCTCGTGGATGGTCACGTCGGCGCCGAGCGACGCGGCCTGCCACGCCGCCTCGCAGCCGGC
>JANNHC010000183.1:0-3843 GCA_031404215.1 Acidobacteriota bacterium | reverse complement strand
CACCAACTACTCCACCTCCGGCTCGGTGACGACCTGGAAGGCGGGCTTCACCTGGGACATCGACGACATGTTCCGCGTTCGGGGCACGATGTCACACGACATCCGCGAGCCGTCGGAGGGGCTAGACCAAGATCGGTGAGCCGGTGAACACGACAGCGAACCCGCCGGAGTACGCGTGGTGGCAGTTCCACGTAGACGACGTCACTGCGGGCAAAGGCAAGTTGATGTCGGGGATTATCGACGCCATCAGCGCCGACCTGACGCAGTTCGTGGCGAACAAGGACAGGAAGCTGCTCATGTACCACGGATGGTCGGACGCACAAATCCCAGCAGAACCGACCTTGGACTACTATCGCGAGGTCGTGGATCGGACGTTCAAGAGCGATGTAGATAGGGCGCGGAACCAAGTCAGGCTGTTCATGTTTCCTGGGATGGATCACTGCAGCGGCGGCAGCGGCCCGAGTAACTGGGGAGACCAGCTCGCCCCTCTGGTCGAATGGGTGGAAAACGGAAAGGCGCCCGATTTCCTGGTGGCAACGCACCGCACCGCCGGAACGGTCGGCAACGAGCGCAAGGTCTGCGCGTACCCGCAGCGCGCGGTCTATGTTGGCCCGTCCGGCGGACAGAGCTTACGGTCGAATTGGACAGCGGCGAACTTCGTTTGCCGATGACCGACGGGTACACGTGGCGGGTTCGCGGGTTGAGCACGCACGTGAGAAGGCTGGCGCAAGGCGTCCTGATAATAATTCACGGGTTTACGTGCTACACTGTTTTACGTGGGCGAGAACCAGAACGTCACGCTCAGCGTCCCTCGTGAACTGTTGAAGCGAGCCAAACGGCTCGCCGCCGATCGGGATACGTCCGTTTCAGCACTCCTGACGGAGGCACTCTCCCGTCTCACTGACGAGGATCGCCGATACTCAGCGGCTCGGAAGCGAGGGCTTCGTGCCTTGAAATCCGCCGGATCGCTTGGCACTCGCGGTCGCCGGACGTGGACGCGGGACCAGTTGCATGCGCGTTGAGGCGGCGCGCGAGTTCGTCGACGCGAACATCCTGGTCTACGCTTTCGACGCATCCGCTGGAAACAAGAAAGTCGCGGCCGAACACCTGCTCGCGGGTCTGTGGGCGGCGGGCACGGGGTGTCTCAGCGTTCAGGTCCTGCAGGAGTTCTTCGTGACCGTGACGCGAAAAGTCGCCCGGCCGCTCTCGGTGGACGAGGCCGCCGACCGGATCCGCGAGTTCACGACCTGGAAGGTGTTCGCGCCGACCTCTGACGACGTCCTTGCCGCCATCGCGCTTCACAAACAGGCCAAGGTAAGTTTTTGGGATGCCATGATCGTGCAAGCGGCCGCGGAAGCCGGCTGTGACACGCTTTGGACCGAAGATCTGACCGACGGGCAAGTCTTGCGAGGAGTTCGGATCCGGGATCCGTTCGCAGGAAAAAGGCCCCACGATGGCGTCGGGCCTTGACAGTTCTGGTGAACTGCTGCCCCTAGCGCAGATGCTTGTTGAAGTGAGCGAGCGTCCGCTCCCACGCGAGCTTGGCCGCGGCGGCGGCGTCGAAACGCGGTGTCGTGTCGTTGTTGAAGCCGTGCTGCGTCCCAGGGTAAAGGTGGCGCTCGTAGCGCACGTTGGCGGCCTTCAGCGCGGTCTCATAGGCCGGCCAGCTCGCGTTGATTCGCTCGTCCGTCTCGGCGGACTGAATCACGAGAGCGGCCTTGATCTTGGGAGCATCCTCGAAGTTCGGTGAGCTGCCGTAGAACGCGACGCCGGCCGCGAGATCGGGCAGGCGCGTCGCCAGGAAGTTGACCATGCCGCCGCCGTAGCAGAAGCCGACGGCGCCGACCTTACCGTTGGTTTCGGGCCGTACCTTGAGCCAGCCGGCCGCCGTCACGAAGTCCTCGCGCGTTTTCGCTTGATCGAGCTTGGGGAAGACCTCACGGGCCTTGTCTTCGCTGCCCGGATAGCCTCCGAGCGGGAACAGCGCATCCGGCGCAAACGCCGCGAAGTTCTCGAGGGCGAGCCGGCGGGCGATGTCCTCGATATGAGGGTTCAACCCGCGGTTCTCGTGAATGACAAGGACGGCCGGCAGCTTGCCATCGGCCTTGGCCGGCTGCGCCAGATAGCCGCGCATCTTGCCGTAGCCCTTCGGCGACTCGTATTCGACGTACTGCACCTTGATGCGCGGGTCCTCGGGCTTGACGACCTGCGCCTCAACGAACTTGGGGCTGAGCTGATCGAGCAGCATCACGGCGGTCACGCCGCCAACCGCATACTTGGCGGCCTTGTCCAGAAAGCCGCGGCGGTCGAGCGCGCCGTGCACGTAAGCGTCGAACAGCACAAGCAGTTCCTGGTCGAAATCATGAGCAGTCTTGGGTTCCATCGTCTTCCTCCCGCAGATTCCATACGGAATCACACATTCCTGAAAACTACAAGTTCTCGTCCGCGTGGCGACGTCTCCTTTTGCCAGCCTCCGCCGCGTTGACTTGGGCGAAGACCGATGCGTAAGATCGGCCGCGCAAGAGCGTACGTTGAGGGCTGACTTCATGAAAGTCGATCCATGGTTTGACAACCTGCGCGGCGATCGCAGGTTTGCGAGCCTGATGCGCCGTGCCGGTCTGGAGCCGTAGGCCTCCCATGCCAACAACCGGCGGCGCAGCAGCCGTTCAGGACGTCGTCGACGTTGGCAGCGCCACCGGGCGCTGGGCTCTCGTCGCGCTGCTCCTGAGCGGAATGACGTTCTGTTATGCCCAGCGCGGCACACTCTCGGTCGCTGCTCCGTTCATGATTCGAGACCTGGGAATCAACACGGAGACGATGGGCCTCATGCTGTCGGCCTTTTCGTGGTGCTACTGCTTCATGCAGGTACCGTCCGGTTGGATTGTGGACCGTTTCGGCGTCCGTCGTGCCTACGCCTGGGGTTTCGGATTGTGGTCGCTGGCCTGCGCCCTGACGGGCGCGTTCCGCGGCATCGTCGCAATCATGCTCTTCCGGGTCACGATGGGCGTCGGCCAGTCAGTCGCGTTCCCGGCGAGCGCCCGCACCGTTGCGAATTGGTTCCCCGACTCCGAGCGCGGGCTTGTGAATTCCAGCTACCTCGTCGGTGTTCGGCTTGGACAGGCACTGGTCAATGCTGCGGGCGTGGGACTGATTGCGACCTATGGCTGGCGAGGGTTCTTCGTCATCGCTGGCCTCGCACCGCTCCTGTGGATTGTGCCGTGGATGTTGATTCTGCGACGTTGGGAAGGGCCCGCGGTACACCCCGCCGGGCCGGCGGCGGTGACCCGGTTTACGTTCACCTCGACCTTCGGTCTTCTGCGACACCCCTCAGTCCTGGGGACGTTTCTCGGCTTCTTTGCGTACGACTATGTCTGGTTCGTCCTTGCCTATTGGCTGCCCGGTTATCTCCGGCTGGAACGTCACTTCACCCCGGCACAAATGGCATTTCACTCGTCCGTGCCGTTCCTCGTCATGTCGATCGCGATCGTGCTGTCCGGCATCGCCACCGATCGACTGATTGCGGCCGGGTTCCGTGAGTTGCGCGTGCGCAAAACGTTCATCGCGATCGGCTTCGCGATTGCGATGGCCATCGTGCCGGCCGGCCTGGTCCACGACAACGGCGTGTCCGTGTGGCTGTTGACGATTTGTCTCTGTGGGCTCGGCATCGCCGCGCCGAACACCTGGAGCATCACGCAGGCGTGCTGCACGAAGCGTCTCGTGGGTACTGTGTCAGGCATCCAGAATTTTGGCGGCAACGTGGCCGGTATCATCGCGCCGTGGCTGACGGGGGCCATCGCGCACCGGACCGGCTCATTTGCGCCCGCTTTCGTCGTGTGCGGGTTC
>JANNHC010000182.1:0-4168 GCA_031404215.1 Acidobacteriota bacterium | reverse complement strand
CGGCATGGTGACCAACTTCCACCTGCCGGCCTCGTCGCTGCTGATGCTCGTGGCCGCCTTCGCGGGCAGGGAGCGCGTGCTCGAGGCCTATCGCGAGGCCGTTGAGCAGCGGTACCGGTTTTACAGCTACGGGGACGCGATGCTGATCCTGTGAGCGCGCGACACCACACCCGCGGACCAGCCGGCACGTCGCGACGTCTCTGTGCCCTTGTGCCTCCCGCCCCTCTCTGAGCTATTCTCAACCCCGTGAAATTTCCATACGAAGACTTCGATCTCTCCGGCGTCCGCACGTATCCGCTCGCATCGCGGAAGAGCAAGGCGAACGCCGCCGATTTCGCGAAGCCGTATCGCGAAGGCGGCGGGATGGCGTCGCTGGTGAATTCTCTGCCGGACATCCTTGCGGCGGCGGACTTCAAGGCCGTCGTCGCCGCCATCCGCTCGGCGCAGGCCGGCGATCGCGGCATCGTCTGGGGACTCGGGGCGCATGTGATCAAGACCGGCCTCGGACCGATTTTGATCGATCTGATGGAGCGGGGGTTTGTGTCCGCGATCGCGACCAACGGCGCCGGCATCATTCACGACTTCGAGCTGGCGCTGTCGGGGGGCACGTCGGAGGATGTCGATGAAGCGCTCGGCCCCGGACGCTTCGGGATGGCCGAGGAAACCGGTGAACTGCTGAACGCCGCGATCAATGACGGCGTGAAGACGGGCCTCGGCCTCGGCCAGTCCGTCGGCCGGCGGTTGCGGGAAATGAAGCCGGCGCACGAAAGTCTGAGCGTCGTGGCGGCGGCCGCACGCCTGCAGATCCCAGTCACCGTGCACGTGGCCATCGGCACCGACATCATTCATATGCACCGCCGCGCATCCGGCGCCGCGCTCGGCGAAGGCAGCCTGCGCGATTTCCGCTACTTCGTCTCGAATGTCGCGAAGCTCAAAGGGGGCGTGTACCTGAACTGCGGTTCCGCGGTGGTCCTGCCGGAGGTGTTCCTGAAGGCGGTCGCCGTCGCGCGCAACCAGGGGATCTCACTCGACCAGCTCACGACGGTCAACATGGATTTCACCCGTCTCTACCGCCCGCAGACCAACGTCGTGTCCCGGCCGGTTGCTGGTGTGGGGAAGGGCTATTCTCTCATAGGCCATCACGAGATCATGATCCCGCTTCTCGCCGCCGCGCTCATCGAGCCGTAGCGGCTCAACCCGGCGAGGGATCCGGCTCGAGCGGGGCGTATTGGTAGTGTTACAATCGGAGATTCTGGCGGTGTAGCTCAGCTGGTTAGAGCATGCGGCTCATATCCGCAGGGTCCGGGGTTCAAGTCCCTGCACCGCCACCAATTCATTTCATTCGCCCAAGCATTCCTGATATGGAGCTGTCTGACCGCGTCCTTCGGACGGTGCGGCGGCATGCGCTTCTGGCGCGCGGCGGACGCGTCCTCGTGGCCGTGTCGGGCGGGCCGGACTCGGTGGCGCTCGCGCACCTGATGCAGGAACTTCAGAACGCCGGCGAGCTGACGCTGGCCGGGCTCGCGCACTTCAATCATCAGCTTCGCGGGGTGGACGCCGACGAGGACGAGGCGTTCTGCCGTGGCGCGGCCGCGGCCCTGGGCTTGCCGATTGAGGTGGGGCGCGCCGATGTGCGCGCCGCCGCCCGCGCGGCGCGGCGGTCGATCGAAGACGTGGCGCGCGAGCTTCGCTACGCCTTTTTCGAGGAAGCCGCCACGCGTCTGGCGGCCGACGCCATTGCCGTCGGCCACAGCCTCGACGACCAGGCTGAGACGTTTCTCCTTCGCCTCGTTCGCGGATCCGGTTCGCGCGGCCTGGCTGGGATTCTTCCGCGGGCCGGCCGCGTGATTCGGCCGCTGCTCGAGGTTTCGCGCGCGGATCTGCGCCAGTACGCGGCGGATCGGGCCTTGGCGTGGCGCGACGACGCCAGCAACGGCGATTTGTCGATTCCGAGAAACCGCGTGCGCCACGAGCTCATCCCGTACCTCGAGCGCGAATTTTCGCCAGGTATCAGCCGCGTTCTGGCCAGGGAAGCGGCGATCGCTCGCGAGGACGAAGATCGATTACAGGCTGAAGCAATCGATTTCGCCCGTTCGATCGTCTTAAGAACAACGGGTGGAAACATCGAGGTTGATGCCGCCGCGCTGAGGTCCCTGCACCCCGCGCTCGGCGCCCGCGTTGCGAGGCAGGCGCTGTCGGCTCTCGGCGCTGGCCAATTCGTCGGACACGACCTCATCCACCGCCTGTTGCAGCTGGCGGACGCACCGGACGGCGAGGCCGTCGATCTTCCGGGTCAACGGGCGGTGCGCCGCGGCGGTCTCATTGTGCTCGGACCGCCGGCACCGCGCGTTCGCCGGCGCCATGAATGGGACGGGACCACTTTTCGTGTTCCGCTGTCTATCCCTGGTGAGGTCACGCTCGATAATCAGGGATGGACGGTGTCGGCCGAGCGCGTCGAATCGTTCAGCGGGTCAGGACCCGCCCGTGCGGCCGAAGTGGCCATCGCGGCGGAACCGTTGACGCTTCCGCTCGCCATCAGGTCGCGGCGTCGGGGGGATCGGTTCCGGCCGCTCGGATTGGGGCACCGGAAAAAGCTGCAGGACTTCCTGGTGGATCGTAAAATTCCTAGAGAAATCAGGGATTCGCTCCCACTGGTGGTCGATGGTGACGACAGAATTGTGTGGGTCGTGGGGGAGTCGGTGGCCGAGGATTTTCGGGTCACAGAGCCTTCACGAGCCGTGATACTCTTGAAAGCAAGGCGGTTAGGAGGCCTAGGTTGAATTCGACCCTCAAGAGCTTGCTGTTCTGGATGGTTCTCGTCGTTGTCGGGGTTCTTATCTGGCAGTTCTCGAACGCGTTTGCGGGGAAGTCCGAGAACACGCTGCCGTTCTCCCAGTTCTTGAAGGCGGTTGACGAAAATCAAGTCGTCTCCGTCGTCATGGTCGGCCACGAGATTACCGGCACCCTGAACAGCAGTACGGGCAACGGGACCGACAAGTTCCGCACGTACACGCCTGACTACACGGGCCTCGCCAACAAGCTCCACGACAAAGGGATCCAGATCCAGGCGAAGCCGGAAACGACGAGCCCGTGGGCGACGCTGTTGTATTCGTGGGCCCCGATCCTGCTCATGATCGGCTTCTGGATTTTCATCATGCGGCAGATGCAGAGCGGGGGGAACAAGGCCCTCTCGTTCGGAAAAAGCCGCGCGAAGCTCTCGTCCAGCTCCCAGAAGAAGGTGACGTTCAAGGACGTCTCCGGCGTGGACGAAGCGAAGGAAGAGCTCCAGGAAATCATCGAGTTCCTGAAAGAGCCGCAGAAATTTCAGAAGCTTGGCGGGCGCATTCCCAAGGGCGTGCTCCTCATGGGTTCCCCGGGAACCGGCAAGACGCTGCTCGCGCGGGCGGTCGCGGGTGAAGCCAACGTTCCCTTCTTCTCGATCAGCGGTTCCGACTTCGTCGAGATGTTCGTCGGCGTCGGCGCGTCCCGCGTCCGCGATCTGTTCGAGCAGGGGAAGAAAAACGCCCCCTGCATCGTCTTCATCGATGAAATCGACGCCGTCGGCCGTCATCGCGGCGCCGGTCTAGGCGGCGGTCACGACGAACGCGAGCAAACGCTGAACCAGCTGCTCGTCGAGATGGACGGGTTCGAGTCGAACGAAGGGGTCATCCTCGTCGCGGCCACGAACCGGCCAGACGTGCTCGACCCGGCGCTGCTGCGCCCGGGTCGATTCGATCGCCGCATCGTCGTCAACCGTCCCGACGTGAAGGGACGCGAGGGCATCCTCGCCGTCCACACCAAGAAGAAGCTCCCGATCACCGGGACCACCTTCCTGATCGGGGTGCTCGCGATCGCCGGCCTCCCGTTCCTCTCGGGCTTCTACAGCAAGGACGCCATCCTCGCGGGCGCGTACCACCGCTTCCCGGTGCTGTTCTGGATGGGGCTCGCCTCCGCCGTGCTCACGGCCTTCTACATGACGCGGCTCTTCGTCATGACGTTCCTGGGCAAGCCCAAGGACCAGCACATCCACGAGCACGCGCACGAGGGCGGCCTCTCGCTCACGGCGCCGCTCGTGGTGCTGGCCGTGCTCTCGGTCGTGGCCGGCTACGGTGGCCTCTGGCACGAGACGCTGCTCGTGCGACCTACGGAGGGCCTCGTGGCGGCGCAG
>JANNHC010000181.1:0-3981 GCA_031404215.1 Acidobacteriota bacterium | reverse complement strand
CACCGTGTCGAAGACGATCGTGAGGTCGAAGGACACCGAGAGGTGCTTGATGTAGTACAGGTCGTAGCGCAGCTTTTCCATCGAGTCCTCGAGCGACGATCCGTAGCGGTACTTCACCTGTGCCCACCCGGTCAGCCCGGGCTTGACGGTGTGGCGCTGCTGGTAGAAGGGAATCCGCGTGGCGAGCTCCGCGACGAAGAACGGACGTTCCGGGCGCGGGCCGACGAAACTCATGTCGCCGCGCAGGACGTTCCAGATCTGGGGCAGCTCGTCGAGCCTGGTCTTGCGGATGAAGCGGCCCACCCGCGTCACGCGGTCGTCGCCGGTCGTCGCCCAGATCGGCGTGCCGCCTTTTTCCGCATCCGTCCGCATCGATCGAAACTTGCACAGCGTGAACGCCCTGCCGTTTTCTCCGACGCGCTCCTGGCAATAGAACACCGGCCGGCCCGATTCGATCGCGATGGCGATCGCCGTCAACACCATCATCGGAAACGACACCACGCCGAGGATCAGCGACAGGGTGAGGTCGATGCTCCGCTTCATCCAGCGGGTGATCCGGGACACGCGGAACCCATCGGAGAAAATCAACCAGCTCGGGCGCAGGTCGTCGATCAGAATCTTGCCCGTCACCCGCTCGTAGGTGGTCGTCGCATCCTCGACGCGGATGCCCGCCATCTTCGCGCGGAGCAGCTCTTCGACGGGCAGCTTTCCGCGGCGGTCCGACAGGCCGACCACGATGCGGTCAATCTGGTGGCGTTCGATGAGCATCCCGATATCGGCCGGCGTGCCGACGATGCCCGGGTTTACAATCCGTTCGCCAATCCGCGCCGCGTCGTCATCGATGAATCCGATGACGCGGTACGCGAACTCGCGCTGGTCGAGGATCTGGCGCACGACTTTTCGCGCGGTCTCACCGGTCCCGACGACGAGAATCCTCTCCTGCAGCCTGAGCGATCCGGTCAGGTGATTGAACAGGAGACGCCAGGCGAGGATGCCGACCACGAACACGAAGAGCGCGGACACGAAAATGCCGTTGCCAATCATCAGCCCTGGCATCGTGAAGTAGAGGGCCGCCAGGACGATGGAGGCCGCACCGGCGGCCTGAAGCAGCCGGACGATCAGTTCACGGCTGGAGTACACGAGGGTGAGATCGTAGAAGTCGTTGTAATAGAGGCACAGCTGGCAGACAACAGTCACCAGGCCGATCTTCCAGAGGTTCGCCGACAGATCGTGCGTGCCCTGGAGGCTTGCGGCGAGCGCCACCGATCCAAAGATCAGCGCCAGCTCGGCGCCGAACACCGTCAGACTTCGCGTCGATATGTACCGATTGAACAGCTGCATGGCCCCTGGTTCCCGATCACGTCCGTGAATCGCTACCCTGCGATGTATCCGTAGCCCTCGTAGGTCGAGGTCTCGTTTCCGTTGCCGCCGGATTCGTTGAGCACGAGTCCGAGCACCTTCGTGACGTCGAGTCCCGAGAGTGCTCGCTCGATCGCCGGTTTCGGCGTGACGCCGGCGCGCACAATCATGAGCAGACCGTCAGCCATGGGCGCGAGGATGTGCAGATCGGCCAGCGGGGCGACGGGCGGCATGTCGATCAGGATGCGATCGAACCGCGTGCGCAGGGTGTCGAGCACGCGGCGCATCGCCGCGGATCCGAGGAGCTCCGCCGGGTGATTCGGGATCCCGCCGGCCGGCAGCAACGTGAGGTGGTGTTCGGGCAGCTCGACGAGCGCCTGGTTCAAGTCAGCGGCGCCCATGAGGACATCGGTGAGCCCGGGCCCCGCGGCGACGCCGAACAACCGGTGCACGGCCGGACGGCGAAGGTCGGCGTCCACGAGCAGCACGCGCTGCTGGAACTCCTGCGCCATCGTGATCGCGAGGTTCGCGGCGGTGAGGCTCTTGCCGTCTCCCTTGTTGGGGCTCGTGATGAGAATGGCGCGGACGGCGCGGCCGTTTTCGGCGCGCTTGATGCGGGTGCGCAGCGACCGATACTGCTCGGCCGCCAGCGACTGCGGCGCCAGCGCGGCCACCAGGTGCGCATCGAGCGCGCCCTGCGCGACCGCGGGCGTCGCGGCGACCGCCGTGGCGGTGGCGGTGGATGTCCAGGGGGGCGTCTGGTGCCCCACGGACTCATACGACTGCGCCGCCGCCTGCGGCGGACGTGCCGGAACCGCGATCGGAGCCATAACGTGGCCGTCGTCGGGGAGCGCGCGCGTGCGCCGGGTCGTACCGTCGCGCTCGGCCTTGCTCAGGATGTCTTGTATGCGGCTCATGTCGTTCCTCTCGTTTCGTTCGCAGGCCTAGGCCGCGCCGTGAATTCTCGAAATTTCGCCGAGAACGGGAATTTCGAACTCGCTCTGGAGCGCCCGCGCATCGTGCACGGACCGATCGATGAACTCGCGCCCGAGGACGAGCGCGGCGCCAAGCATCAGACCGGCCGCGAGGGACATCAGGAAGAGCTTGGCCTGCTGTGTCGGGTCCTCCGAGCGGCCCGGATACGCGGGATACAGGACGCTGAAGCGCTCGCCCCCCTGCTTGCGGGCGAGATCCTCGGCCGACCGCGCGTTGTCGTATTTCATCTTGAGGTCGGCGTAGCGGACCCGTTCCAGCGTGACGTCGCGATCGACGGACGCGAGATCCTGCTCGACCATCGGCGCCGCGTCCACACGGCTCTGGTACTGTCCGATCTGGGCGCGGGCCTGGCCCTCGGCGGCCTGCAAGGTCCGGATGCGCGCTTTCGCCTGGTCGCGATCCTGGACGCGCTGCCGGTACATCGGATCCGCCTGCAGCAAATCGTCGCGGCCCGTGCCGGATCCCGACTGCCTGATGCCGGTCAGTTCCGCCCGGGCGGTCGTGATCTCTTCCTGCAGCGCCATGACGTCGGGATGCTTGTCAGTCTTGCCAAGCGCCTTCTCCTGCACCATCTGCTGCTGCAAGAGGGCAATCCGGGTCTGCGCGCTCTGGATCGCCGAGGCCGCCGTCGAGGTGATCGCGGCGCCTCCGAGGCCCTGTCGCATCGCGTCTACCTGCGAGTCGAGCATCGAGAGCCGGTCCTGTTCGCTGCGCAGCTGCATCGAGATCGACTCCAGCTGCTGGCGGAGGCCGTTGACCATCGCGACGTTCGCATTGATCTGGTCCGGCAGGCGGCCCATGTTGGCCTCCTTCTTCGCGCGCAGCTGCGACTCGAGCTGGGCCAGCCGCTCCTGCGAGGCCTGCAGCTGCTGCCCGAGGACCTCCGAGGTGTTTTCCGCGCGCTCGGTCTGCGACTTCGAGTTTTCCTCCACGAAGACATACGCGAGCCGGTTGGTGATGCGCTGCGCGCGATCCGGATCGGGATCGGTGTAGCCCAGCACGAAGCTGTCAATGCCGCGCGACGAATCCGAGCCCTTCCCGATCGGATTGGGGACCGAGATGTGGTTCTCGACCTTGGTCCGCAGCCAGCCGGCGACGTCCTCCACCGGCTTTTCCGGGTTCAGCTTTTCGTCGCGTACGACGCGCTCCAACACCTGACGGCTCAGGAGCTGCTGCGAAATCGCGCGCTGACGCTCCTCCTTGTCCATCGAGCTCACGCCGCGGAGCAGCTCGGCCGACAAGGTCGGCGCCGCGACGCCAATCTGGGCCTCCGAGATGTACTCCCTCGGCCACAAGGCCGCGAGCAGGGCGCCGCCGACGACGCTGATCGCGACCGGTACAATCAGCCACCACTTGCGTCGGCGAATGACCGACAGGTAGTCCAGCGGGTGAAACGCACGTTCTTCCATCATCGGATCCTCATGGGTTGAGAGACGACGGCCTGCGCGCCGAGGCGCTGCCTGTTGATTTCCCCGCCGGTGACCTGCGAGTCCTGGCGGGTGAACGCGTGGAAGCCCTCGAGGCGGAGCCAGCGGGCCGCGGAGTACCCGACCGTGGATCGGATCCAGAACGTATCGAGCTGCAGTTCGTTTGCGACGAAGGGATCGCTTCGTCGCCACGCCGCGG
>JANNHC010000180.1:0-6803 GCA_031404215.1 Acidobacteriota bacterium | reverse complement strand
TCAGAACCTGCCGCACTGGGGACTGACCGTCGGGATGAAGGCTGTTCTTGCCTCGAAAGAAGTCTGGGTCCTCGCGAACGGTGCTGCCAAGGCAGGCATCATTCAACAAACCGTTCGAGGTGAGATCAGTTCGGCCAACCCGGCATCGCTTCTACGCCGGCATCCAAACTGTTCGCTCTTCGTGGATACCGCGGCAGGCTTTAGGCTCGAGGCTCTGGGTTCTGGCCTCTAGGCTGACCGCGGCCACGACCCGCGCCTGACACGGGTTTTGAAACCAGTTCTAGTTCGACTTTGTCAGATCCGTAGTTGAAGCTTTCGTTTGGCCTGTTCCATCCAATGCATGTAACGCGGCTTGGCCGCAAACAACAGCGCGGTGAAGATTTCCTGCACGATGGCGCGCGCCGCCGGGAACGTCAGGGGCGCTCCTCGATGGGGTCGCATCCGCTCGCGCTGGATGTGGGCGTGCGCGACGGCGGTCAAGACCACATGGTGATGCCAGCCCGGATACGTCCGTCCTTCGAAGTGGTCGAGTCCCAGTTCGCTCTTCAGTTCCTGGTACTGCTGCTCGATGGCCCACCGTTGATGCGCCAAGCCCACCAAGGCCCGCAGCGATGCGGTGGCCGGCAGATGGACGAAGTAGTGCTTGAGCCGCGGTTTGGTGCCGGCCTCTTCTTCGCAGAGCAGCCAGATCTCGGGCGCGAGGCGGCCCTGTCGCCAGCCGTGCGCGGGGGTCACGCGGGCCGCCGCGAAGCGCGCGTTCCGCGTCGGCTGTGTCCCATTTCGCCACGTGACGCGTCGCCATCGGGATCGGGGCAGGTGGGCGCCGAATGCGCGCACCGCGATCGGGGCGACGGTCATCACCATTTGGCGTCGCGTGCCGGGACGGCCGCGGCGGTTGGCCTCGGGCGCGACGAGGCGCGGACGTGTCGTAAACACCGTCAGATCCGAGGAGATCCCGACGGCGTACGGCAACCGGAGCCGATGCAACGCGGCCCGAAACGCGGTGACGTCGCCGAACTCGGCATCGGCGAGCACCGCGGTCACCGTGAGGCGTGCCGCGCGCGCCTGCCGAAGCAATCGAAGCGCCAGACGCCATTTCTCCTGAAAACGGACCGCGGCCGGAATGCGGGCCTGCTGGCGCGCGCTCGGCGTCAACCACTCTTCGGGCAGATAGAGCGCGGCTCCCAGGCACCACCCGCGCACGCCGGTCCACAGGGCGGCCGTCACCGCGACTTGGCAATTCGCGATCTTGCCGAGCGCGCCACAGTACTGACGCGCCACGCCGACCGACGACGGCCCGTGTTTCGGAAAGCTCGTGCCGTCGAGAATCAACACGCCCCGTCGTTCGGGGAGCACGGCACGCAACCGCCGCCAGACGTGGTCCGCATCCCAGGGCGCATGCGTAATGAAGTGCTGGAACGCTTGGTACGAGACAGGCTCGGTCACCCGCGCCAGCATCGCTTGCATCGATTTCCGCTCGCTGTCGCTGAAGACCCCTTGCACGTAGGTCCGCAGAGACAGCAACTGCGCGCGATGGCCAAAGCAGCTCTTGAACTGCTCCAACCATCGGATCAATCGCTGCACGCGCGCCGTCGCGGTCTGATCGATCAGTGCGCAACAGCCTACCGGAATCGGGTAAAAAGTACAATGTCCTCAAAATTGATCAGTCGTGATCTTCCGAATGAAATCGTCGATCTGACAAAGTCGAACTTAATTGCGAGGCGACTGAGCCCATTCCTGGCAGGCTTTAGACTTCCAATCGGCTCTTCTTGGGAAAGAGTCGTCGTACTGCGCAACGTTTCATAGGCGCCTTCCCGACGACGTTCGCGCGCCTCCTATGCCTGCGGTTCCGAACGTCAGAAGCGGGCAGCACTCACACAGAGCGCCGACGTCCCGGGCCATTCGCGCCTGGGCTCTGCGCCCAGCGACTGAGACTTGTCGCACGGCGCGTAGTTCGATGTTCAGGACCTTAGCCATTTGGCGGAATCGCTTCCTCTGACCGCCTCGGTCCGCATTCCGCGCGCACCGTGCCTTGCCTTCAACCGTTCGCGGGCCGGTTGAGTGCTCCCAGGGGCGCCACCGTCTGATCGCCTCTGCTTGACCATTCGACCTGCTGCTTCAGCGAATACGCTCCGGACATCTGAAAGTCGCACCGCCGGATCGTTGTTGTAGTCCATCATTATGTGCGGGTACTTCCGGCCCTTTTTTCGCTCTTCGGCCACACGCTCATAGAGGATCTGCCTCAGAATTTGAAAGCATGGTCTACGGTGATGGAACCCACCGGTCAGTTCGAGACTGGCACGATGGAGGGCGCAGTACAGAGACCACGTCTTGTCGTCGGTCGCGCACGCGTGCGATCATCAGCTCGATCCCAAACGGCCTCGCTCGCCAAAATCTCAGTGGCTCTTTCGAGAATGCGTCGATCCAGATCATTGGGCTCTGGCTCGCTACCGGCAACATGAAACTGCAGCGTCGTCGCCGACTCACTCATCACGGTGACCACGCGCCAGCCGACCTGACTTCTGATTACGCTATCCTTGCCGTAGAACTCAAGTTCGAGGTCAGCGGTCTCCGGACGACCTGTCAATTTGGCCATCAGCATGAGTCCGGGTACGGCATCCCCACGGCCGGCACCGCCGGGAAGCGACATGACTTTTCGGGCAGTTAATGTTGTCGGCTCCTTGTTGCTGAAAAGCGGCCCGCACACGCCTTTCCATGATTGGTCGACTCGCTGGAGCGACAGCTCGCACTGGCCAGCTGGCGGATCGCTGACGGTCTGTGGCAGGCGGCTGTGGCGGGCGGCGGCCGGGGGGCGGGTCTGGGAACGGGCGTCATGTTGACTTCCGCCCGCTAATGTTTCCTATCGTCACTCAGGGGGCGACGTAGGCAGTCTTGACCGTCGTATAGAATTCGGCCGCGTACCGGCCCTGCTCGCGCGGGCCATAGCTCGACCCCTTGCGTCCGCCGAATGGCACGTGATAATCCACGCCGGCGGTGGGCAGGTTCACCATCACCATGCCGGCCTGGGCATGGCGTTTGAAATGCGACGCGTGCTTCAGCGATGTGGTGACAATGCCGGCCGACAGGCCCGTGTCGGTGTCGTTGGCGATCGCGAGCGCCTCGTCGTAGTGCTTCGCGCGGATCACACAGGCGACGGGACCAAAGATCTCCTCGCGCGAGATGCGCATCGCGGGCAACGCGTCAACAAACAGCGCCGGCGAGAGGTAGTAGCCGTCGGTGGCCCGTGTCAGGCGCTCCCCTCCGACCGCCAGGCGCGCCCCTTCGCGCTGGCCGACCGCAATGTATTCGAGGTCCTGCTCCATCTGGGGCCGTTCGACCACGGGGCCGATGTCGGTTCCGGGTGTGAGCGCGTTATCGACGCGCAAGGACGCCAGCTTGTCCGTGAGCGCCGCCACGAATCGATCGTGAATGCCCTCGGTCACGATGAAACGCGACGAGGCCGTGCAGCGCTGACCGGTGGAAAAATACGCGCCTTGAACCGCGACGTTGACAGCCGTCGGCAGATCCGCGTCGTCCAGGACGACGAGCGGGTTCTTGCTGCCCATCTCGAGTTGAAACTTCGCCATGCGCGAGACGGCCTTTCGCGCAATCTCCCGCCCGACCTCCATCGAGCCGGTAAAGCTCAGTGCCGTCACCTTCGGATGGTTCACCAGGGTTTCACCCACGACCGACCCGGAACCCATGACGAGGTTGAAGACGCCAGGCGGAAGCCCGGCGCCGGCCAGGATCTCCGCGAGCACCCAGGCGCAGCCGGGGGTCCACTGCGCCGGCTTGAACACGACGGTGTTGCCGAACGCCAGCGCGGGCGCGATCTTCCACGCCGGAATGGCGATCGGAAAATTCCAGGGGGTGATGAGTCCCACGACGCCGATCGGCTCGCGTGTGATTTCGACCTCCACGCCCGGACGAACCGAGGCCAGTTTCTCCCCAGGCAGGCGAAGCGCTTCCCCGGCAAAAAACTTGAAGATGTGTCCGGCGCGGACGGTCTCACCGATACCTTCAGGCAGGGTCTTCCCTTCCTCGCGCGCGAGCAGCCGGCCCAACTCGTCCTTGCGGGCAAGGATGTCCGAGCCAGCCTTGTCGAGGATGTTGGCGCGATCCTGAATCGAGCTGACCGACCACGCCACCGACGCGCGCTCGGCCGCCTGCACCGCCGCATTCGTTTGTTCGGCATCGGCCTGCGCGTACTCGCCGATCACGTCGGAGAGATCCGACGGGTTCCGGTTGGCTGTCCATGACGCGCCGGGAACCCATTCACCAGCTATATAGAGCGGAAACTGTTTCACCATGGTGACAAATCAGAGCAGGCCGCGTTGCGCGAGATTCTTCATCAGTGCAACCGCGCCAAACGTCCAGGGAGCGACGGCGTCGCTATGGTTGACACGGTTCACGAGCGCCCCGAGCGCCGGGGTCGCAACCGTTACGATATCACCCACGGTGTGCGTGAACCCCTTGCCGGCGGCAAATCGATCCACCGTCGGGGCGAACATCGTCCCGAGGAACAGCATCGCGCCGTCGGGGTACTGGTGGCTGGCGCCGAACGTGTGCTCCACCAACTCGATCGGATCCCGGCTGATCTCCTTCATCGAGCTTCGCCCGGTGAAAGAAAACCCGTCAGGGCCCTCGATGTGCAGGGCCAGGTCGCACCGCCGCACCTCGTCCAGTCCGAATCGATCATCGAACAATCGAATGAAGGGGCCGATGGCACAGGAGGCGTTGTTGTCCTTCGCCTTGCCGAGCAGCAGGGCGCTCCGTCCCTCGAAATCGCGCAGGTTGACGTCGTTGCCCAGCGTCGCACCGACCACCCGGCCGGTGTGACTCACCGCGAGCACGATTTCTGGCTCGGGATTATTCCACTCGGATGTCGGATGGATTCCAACCTCTGCACCGGTCCCGACGGAAGACATCGGCTGCGCCTTGGTGAAAATCTCCGCATCGGGGCCAATCCCGACTTCGAGGTACTGCGACCACACGCCCTGCGCCATCAGCGTGGCTTTGAGACGTCTCGCCTCCTCGGATCCCGGCCGAAGGTCGTGCAGGTTGTTGCCGATGATTGACACGATGGACTGCCGGAGTCCGTCGGCCTTGCCCGCATCGCCCCGCGCCTGTTCCTCGATGACGCGCTCCAGCAGGCTCGCGACGAACGTGACGCCGCTGGCCTTGATGGCCTGCAAATCGCAGGGAGCCAGGAACCACGGCGCCCCCTCATCTCGGGCATCGGGAGCTGAGTTCGACAGGACCTCGGACAACGAGGCGATGCGCGGCAGCGCTCCCGCCCGGCGAATGGCGCCGGCCGGATCGTCCATGTTGAGCAGCTGACTCGAGGTCGCTGCGACGGTCGAGATATCGTAAACCGCGCCGTCGTCCACGCGAACGAGCGCCGGGCCGCCCGCGCGAGGCAGCCACACACGACCGACGAGTTCCGCGACGTCTGAGTCCTCCGGAAGACAGCGCGCTTGCGTCATCCACTCATGCATCAGGATGTGTTCTCGAAGGCAGGCAAGGACACGCGTGTACCTCGACACGAGCTCGTTGCCGAGGCGGCGCAGGTTGGGATAGACTCAGCACTTCCTCAGTTGGGCGCTTGGCTCAGTGGTAGAGCACCGCCTTCACACGGCGGGGGTCACTGGTTCGAATCCAGTAGCGCCCACCAGCCTTCGCTCGCATGTTCATGCGAGCTACGGCTCGGTACACCAGCTGCGCGAGCTACGATCCGGCCTTCCCCTTGAGCGACTTGGCCTGCGCGAGGAGCGCCGAGAGCATCTTCGCGTAGCGATCGTCGGCCTCCACGTACGCCTTGGCGTAGTCGGCCTCGGCGACCTTCGCCTTCTTCCATTCGCCGTCGAAGGCGACCGTCTTGTCCCCTTCGTCCCACGTGTCGGCGGGGCCGTCGCCGCCGGGCCGCGCGCTCAGGCCGTCCGCGCCTTGGTCCTGAATAAATACCTTCGTGCCGCGCTGGGATGCCGACTGTAGGTCGACGTACGCCCCCATGAAATCACGCGCGCTGATCCGATCGAGCATGAGCGGAGGCGCCGAGTACTTCGCGGAGACTACCAGGAGCTGAGTACCGGGAATATAAAGTGCGGCGATGAACCTCCCCGGGCTGGCCGGATCGGGCGCGGCAATGTCTGTGAGCTTTGCCGCATCGAGCGTCTGGACGAGCTCTTTCGCGAGCGCCGCGGATTTCGATTCCTGGGCCGCCGAGACCGTCACGGAGAACGCCCCGGCGCACAGCGCACCGGCAGCCATAAAGACACCAGACCGACCGAACAATGACATGGGTGGACCTCACCTTGAATATGTGATGCCCACTTTGTAGCACGGGGCGGCTCGTGCGTAAAGGCGCGAGTCTTCAGCCGATGAAGAGCGGATCTTCGTCTTCGGCGGGACGACCCTGACGGGGGTGCAGGTCCCGCAGTCCCCGCAACGCGCCCAGGCAAGCCTTGATGGCCGCGACGATGGCGAGTCCTTCCCGCGCCGGGGTCACGATGGCCGCCTGCAGGACGCCCGCGGTTTCGTCAACCCGGCGGGACAGGTCTGTGACCAGCCGGTCAACCTTCTGGGCCTGCGCGGTGGCGAGGGCGACGGTGCGCGACGCTTCTTCGACGATGGCGTTGGCGCGCGCGACCAGCGGCCGCACTTCCTGCTGCACCGAAAGCATCGCCTGTTGTGCCTGCCGGGCCAGCCGCAGGGCCGCGATGATGGCGCCGACCTGAATCACCGCCATCACGAGTGTCCCGACGGCGATCGCGCCCAGGAACACGTCGGACCAGCCGCTGTTC
>JANNHC010000179.1:0-14896 GCA_031404215.1 Acidobacteriota bacterium | reverse complement strand
CCGGTGCGCCGAAAGAAACCGCGGGGCCGGCGTCGGTGACGACCTCGCCGGCCGACGCCGTTGTCGAGTGGCGGGCGAAGCACGAATCGGACTATCGGCGCGACTGGGTGAGCATCGCCGGTCTGTACCCGTTGAAGCCGGGGAGCAATAGCGCCGGCAGCGGCGCGACGAACGACATCGTGCTTCCCGCGTCCACCCCCCCGGCGCTTGGACGGTTTGTCCTCACCGAACAGCGCGTGCGGTTCGAACCTGTCTCACGCGTGCCGGTCCTGCTCGAAGAAAAGCCAGTCACCGCTCCTGTCGATCTGCAGGACGACGGGGAGGTGGGCGAGAAGGCGGACCAGCTCGTGATGGGCGACGTCCGCCTCGCCGTGCATGTCAGCGGCGGGACACGCGCGCTCCGCGTTTGGGATCCGAACGGCCCGCTCGCCCGCGGTTTCCTCGGCTTCACCTGGTTCCCGATCCGGGCGGATTACCGAGTCACCGCCCGGCTGATCAGAGATCCACAGCCCCGGCCACTCGAAGTGGTGAACACCTACGGAGACGTCGACGAGTACAACTCCGAGGGGGTCGTGGAGTTCACCCTGGATGGGCGGACGCTGCGGCTTCGGCCGTTCACGACGAGGCCGAAGCGCTTCTATTTCGTGTTCCGGGACGCATCGAGCGGCCAGGAAACTTACGAAACTGCGCGCTTCCTCTATTCAGATCTGCTGGAAGATGGCACGACGATCCTCGATTTCAATCAGGCGTACAACCCGCCGTGCGCGTTCAACCCGCACACTACGTGTCCCATCCCGCTTCGCGAGAACCGGTTGCCGGTGAAAATCCTCGCCGGAGAGAAAGCGTACCCGGTCCATGTGCCGCTTCCGAGCGGCGCTGCGCGCTGAGTCGACCTCGTCATCGGCCGGTGTTGGAACTCGTGCCATCATGTCACCCAGGCGCGCGACGCCCCGGTCGTCATCGTCAGGCCAACATCGGAGTGACTATGAGAGCCAGGCTCTGCACCTGGCCGGCCAAGTGTTGCCGCAGGGAAGCTGAAAGGGGTCTCCTCAAATGTTGGTTCGTCTCCCGCGTTTGTGGCACATGGCCGCGTTGCTGCTCGTCGGGATACTCGCGTCCGGGACGCTCGACGCGCACGGCGTCTCGTCGAGAGATGGCCGGTTCCTGCAGTCCATCAACGGCCCGGCCATCATCCCCCTCATGTATCTCGGAGCGAAGCACATGGTCACCGGGTACGATCATCTCCTGTTCCTGGTCGGTGTCGTATTCTTCCTGTATCGCACGAGGGACATCCTTCTCTATGTCAGTCTCTTCACCGCCGGGCACAGCATCACACTGCTCGCCGGCGCGCTCGGAGGCCTGCGCGCGAATCCACACATCGTTGACGCGATCATCGGGCTGTCGGTCGTCTACAAGGCGTTCGAGAACATGGGCGGGTTCAAGCGCTTCCTGACACGGCAGCCGAACCCGCGAATCGCGGTACTGATATTCGGTCTGTTTCATGGCTTCGGCCTGGCGACCAAACTCCAGGATTTTGCCCTGTCGAAGAACGGACTAGTGGTCAACATCGTGAGCTTCAACGTCGGCGTGGAAATCGGTCAGATGCTGGCGCTGGCAGCGGTCCTGATCGGGTTGAGCTACTGGCGCACCCGCCCTGGCTACCTGCAGCACGCCTACGCCACGAACGCGATATTGATGACGGCCGGATTCGTTCTGATGGGATACCAGCTCACCGGCTATGTGGTCGGGGCATGAGGCTGGGAGAGACGCCGCCGATTCCCTCAGTGCGCACGCTCGCGAAAACGACCGCGTGGGCGCTGCTCGTCGCTGTCGCGATTCTCGTCACCATCGTCCTGCCGGCTGAGTACAATCGCGACCCGCTCGGGACCGGCCGTGCGCTCGGACTGACGCGCCTGTCCGCCCCACCCGTCGCGGAGCCTGTGGCCCGTCCGGCTGGCGGCGTTGTTCTCGCGCCGCAGCAGCGAGGCCCCGCCGCCGTGTATCCCGCACCCTTCAAGACCGACTCGACCCAATTCGTCCTGGGACCGTACGAATTCGTGGAGTACAAGTACCATCTCGCGAAAGGCGCGACGATGCTGTATTCGTGGAAGGGCTCGGCGCCGGTCATTCACGATTTCCATGGCGACGAGGACGGCTCGATAGACTCTCCTGTCAGCTACGACAAGAAGGGATCAGATCAGGAGGCAGGCGAGTTCACGGCACCGTTCTCCGGCATCCACGGCTGGTACTGGGAGAATCCCGGCGCGGAAACCATCACCATCACAATCACCAGCGCCGGCTTCTACTCATCTGCGCTCGAGTTTCGATCCGACCACACCCGGCGGCAGCACGATTTGACGAGCCCGGCCGCGACCAGCGCCGCGCCCGCAAAGTAGCCGGCGGCTTTCAGACAGGAGACAGCTGCAATGATGCGACGCCTCATGATGTTCACGGTCGCGCTGTTTGTTCTCGCCGGCGCGGCGCAGGCAGAAGCGCACGAGCGCTTTCGCATTGTCGGGACGGTCACCAGGATCACCGCCACGGAGATCGAAGTGAAGACGGTCAAGGACAAGACGATGATCGCCGACGTGGACAAGAAGACCATCTTTACCCGCGACAAGAAAAAGATACCAGCAGCCACGGTGAAGATCGGCAGCAGCGTCGTCGTGGACGCGCTCGGCGACGACGAGTTCGACCTGACCGCTCAGGAAGTGCGGCTCGTGCCGCCGGTCAAGCCGGCGCCTGCGAAGTAGAGGCCGGAGGAGAAATCGCACTGTCGGTTGCGTCAGTTGGCGTTCAGTGCGCTCACTGGATGAGCGAGTGCTGCCCTCCGGGCGGCCCAGAACACGGCGGTGAAGCCCGCGGCGAGCAGGATCGCGCTGGCGATCGCGAACGTCGATCGCTCGAAGCTCTCGACACCAAAGACCTGGTTGCGCAGCACCCGTGATGTTGCCGCGCCGCCCAGGAGCCCCGCGGCCGTTCCCACCCCGAGGAGCAGTGCCCCCTCGCGCATGAAGATTCCAACAACCGCGCGTTCGGACGCGCCGAGGGCCATGCGGATTGCGACCTCCTTGCGTCGCTGCTGCACGGCGTACGCGGTCACACCGTAGACGCCCAGCATCGCGAGAAATGCCGCGATCGCGGCAAACACCGTGAGCAGGAAAGTCAGGAACCTGGTTCCTGCAAGTGTCTGGTCGGAATCAGCGACCAGGCTGGGCGGGTTGATCACGGCATCGCGATCGATAGCAGCGGCCGCGTTCTGGAGATCGTCGAACAGCAGCGCCACTGGCCGGCGGCTGCGAACGTAGAACGACCCGAATCGCCCATCGGGCGTCCTCGGCATATAGAACTCGCCCAGATCGTCGTCGTCGTAGGTCTGCCGGACGTCGCCGGCAATGCCGACGACGGTGCGCCAGGGCCCGGGGTTCGAACCTCCCGCCGTCTGCTCCACTCCCCGCAGGCGTCGGCCAACCGCGCTGGCACCCGGCCACAGCCGTCCAGCCAGCGTCTCGCTGATCACGGCGACGGGCGCTTCGGCGGACGCTTCCTGCACCGTGAATTCGCGACCCTGACGGATGTGGATGCCGAGTGTCGAAAAATATCCCGAACTGACCGAGATTGCCCCGGCGATGACGCCCGCGTCGCGTTCGTCAGTCTGGATAAGATGATTCGGCGGCGGAACGAACGGCGGCCAGCTGCTGAAGACAACCGGTGACCCTGTCGCGTCCGCTACCCGGCCGACAAATCCTTCGTGGAAGCGTCGGTACGCCGCGGCGTCCGGATAGTTGCGTGCCCGCAGCATGATCCGCGACCTGGAGAGGCCGTCCGCATTGAATCCGAAATCCGTTGACATCATGTTCACGACGCTGCGGATCATGAGCCCGCATCCGACGAGCAGAACGAGAGAGCCGGCGAGCTCGAAGGCGATCAACCCGCTGCGAAGGTGCCGCATGGACCGCCCCTCGCTCGCGACCCTGCCGTCCTGCTGCAACGCATTGGTCAACCCTCGTCCCCACGACGTCAAGGGCGCCAGCGAGAGCGACACGGCCACGAGCAGGCTGATACCGCCGGCAATCAGGAGCACCGTTGTATCGATCGTGATGCCTGAGGCGCTCGGCGCCGGCCGGCCGAGCTGTGTTTCGATGACGGGTGCCAGCGCGGCAAGCACCAGCGCGGTGATCGCGACGCCCGCTCCCAGTGCCACGGCGCAGATCAGCGAGGTCTCCGTCAGAAGCATCCGCGCGATGTGCCGCCACCCCGAGCCGAGCGCCAGGCGGACCGCGATTTCTTTCTGTCGCTGTGCGGAGCGAAGCAGCATCAGCACGGCGACGTTCGCGCAGACGATCACCAGCACGAGGCTCACGGCGAGGGTGATCCCGAACAGGACGGGACGCAGGTTGCCAACCCAGCGGTCATGCGCCGACTCGAGCTGCACGCCGGTCCAGTCATCCGGAATCGGCGACGTCGCCGCACGCCGTGCGGCTTCGGTGAGGCGGCGCTCGGCCGACGCCGGCGGGATCCCCTCGCGCAACCGCAGCATATACACGCGCACCGGAGACGTGTGGGGAACCAGCAGCTCGACACCGGCTCTGCTGTCACGACCGTAGTAGAAACCGGGCGCGAGCACGCCGACGATCCGGAACGTCTCAGGCGTTCCCGGACGGGACTCGGTTTCGCCGTGAATCAGACGTCCGATTACGTCCGGATCCGATCCGAAGCGGTCGCGCCACAGTGAGTGCCCGATGAGCGCGACGGGCTCGGATCCGGTGACGAAATCCTGGCCGGCGAATCGCCGCCCTGCGGCGACGGAGACGCCCAGGCCATCCACGAATCCGCGAGTGACCCGCAGGAAGCGCAGCGAGAGCGTGCGGCCTCCGCCGCTCAGATAATAGGGCTCGCCGGACGCGGCGATCGGGAACTCGACGACGTCCTCGACGGAGGTCCAGTCGAGGCCGGTCATGCCGTGAGGTTCCCACGGACCCGGCGGCGCATACCTGACGTGGTACAGCCGATCCGACTCCGGATAAGGCAGCGAGCGAATCAGATACGCGTTGACGACCGAGACGGTTGACGTAGCGAGCGCCAGGCCGAGCGCGAGCGACACGGTGGCGACGAGCGTGAACACCGGCGTCCGGCGCAGTCCGCGGATAGCGAGCCTGACGTCACGGACGACGCCGTCCAGCCAGGCCCAGCCCCAGGCGTCGCGCGACTGTTCTCGCAACTGAAGGGTGTTGCCGAACCGCGCCGGCTCGCCCATCATCGCGCGGTGCGCGTCCATCTCGGCGCGCAATGCGGCCTCGAGGCGACCGCGGTTGAGCAGGTACCAGATGCGCCGGAACCACTCGCCAATTGCGGGCATCACCGTCTCTCCGAATGCCGGCGCGCCAGCGGTCTCACGCGGTGTCGAGGACCGCGCCGATCGCCGCCGCCAGGCGCTGGTAGGTGGCGCGTTCGAGCTCGAGCTGTTTTCTGCCGCTTGCCGTCAGCCGATACTCCCGCACGGCGCGGCCGGTCTGCGAGATCGCGGGCGCAGCCTTCACCCAGCCCTTGAGCAGCAGCTTCTGCAGCGCCGGATAGAGCGAACCTTCCTCGACGCTCAGCTCCTCGCCGGACAGCACATGAATGCGCTGGGCGATGGCGTAGCCGTGCAACGGCTCCGCCGCCAGCACGCGCAGGATGAGCATGGTCAAGGTGCCGGGCGGGAGGCCGTCTTCACGAGGCATAGTTAAACTAGGCCTAGTTTCACATCGTCTGGCCGGCGTGTCAAGGCCTTGCTGGCGCGGACGCCTTGGGAACTATCGGCTCGACAAGGAAATCTCCTCGACCACGGCGCGCGAGGGGAGCGTCGCAGCGAGCCAGACGCACGCTGCCAGGTCCTCGGGTTGCAGCATCCGGGCACGCACGTCCGGCGCCGGTGGCTGTGGACGCTTGTCGAGCAGGGGCGTATTGATGTCCCGGGGGCAGATCGAACACGCCCGTACGCCGTTGGCGCGTTCTTCCGCGTTGATCTGCTGCGTCAGGCCCATCAGGCCGAACTTCGATGAGACGTAGGCGACCCCGGCGAGGTCCCGCGCAACCTTGCCGACATCGGAGTTGATGTTGATGATGGTTCCGGTCCGGCGCTCGCGCATCCCCGGCAGGAACGCCCGCACGCAATAGTAGGCGCCGTGGAGATTGGTGGCGAGGACCGCGTGCCAGTCGTCCAGCGACAGCGTGTCGAAGCTGCGGCGCAGGACGTTGATGCCCGCGGCGTTCACGAGCACGTCGACGACACCGAAGCGCGCGAGCACGGCCGTCCCCATCGTAGCGACCGCGTTGGCCGCACTCACGTCACACGAAAACACCGCCACGCGACCATCGTCCGGGCCGGCCAGCGCCGCGGTTTCGGCCAGGATCTCCGTCCGCCGCCCGACCAGCGCGACGCGCCATCCCTCGGCTGCGAAGCGGAGAGCAACGGCCCGGCCGACGCCGCTGCCCGCGCCGGTGACGACAGCGGTGTTCACCGGACGGGGAGTCCGATCAACGGATCCCTTCATCGTTCTCGTCGGTGCGAAAGAGCGACGCCGGCAGTCCCGCGGCGCTGATCAGATTGGCGTCTGGGTTGTAATCCCAGGCGTAGCGGACCGACAGCGGACTCGGAACCTCGGGGTTGGCGACTCGAACGGTCGTCCCTTCGATCGTGGCCGTCGCGGCGACATACTTACCGTCGGCGCCGGCGATCTGAAATCCCGTCACCGGACCGCCGCCGCGGGTCTTGAGCGCCTTTCCTGCGTGGTCGAACCAGATCCGGATGGCGTCGCCTTCGCGGGTGAACTGGCGATAGAGCGGGCTCGCGTCGCGCCCCTGTGCCAGGAGGGCCAGCCGGCGGCCGACGTCCTGCTTGTTGGTCGGATGAATATTGGTCGGGTTGCCGATGTCGTTGATGACGACGACGCCGGTGTTGCGGAGCGCGGTGGCCTTGACCTGGCCTTCCTGCACGCGCATCCAGTGGCCGTTCCTGGCGGCGTTCCCGAAATTGGCCAGCTGCACCCAATAGAACGCGAAGTCTCCCTGTCCGAACCCACGCCGCCAGTCCTGAACGAGCGTCATCAGCGCGTCGCCGTAGATCTGGCCTTGCGCGCGGCCGGCTTCGGTCTCGCCCTGATACCAGAGGGCGCCCTTGATCGTGTATTTGACGATCGGCGCGATCATCGCGTTATAGAGCGTCGTTGGTTGGTGATGGTGCCCGGGGCCAAGCGGCGGCGCAGGACGAGCGCCCTGCGATCCACCGGCCTCCCACTTCACCAGCGCCTGCTCATGGCGCGTCTGGCTGGTGGGGTACTGACGGATGAGGTTTTCCCAATACGTGAGGAAAGGCTCGAGCCGGGCGTTGCCGACCAGCGACGGCCCGCCGATCCAGGACGCGATCGGCGTGCCGCCCCACGAGGAGTGGATCAAACCGATCGGCACCTTCAGGTCCTTGTGCATCTCGCGGCCGAAGAAGTACAGCACCGCCGAGAATTCCCCGACCGACTCCGGCGTGCAGACGACCCATCTGGCGTCCACGTCCTCCACCGGAACGGCGGATGTTTTCCGGGGGACATAGAACAGCCGGATCCGGGGGAACTGGCCGGCGGCGATTTCGGCGTCGGCATTGTCGGACTGACGGACGGCCCATTGCATGTTCGATTGACCCGAGCCGATCCAGACGTCACCGACCAGGACGTCAGCCACCACGATGGTGTTCGTCCCGCGGATCGTCATCTCGGCGGCCGGCCCCGGCGTGAGCGGCCGGAGCCAGACCTCCCAGCGGCCCAGCGTATCGGTCACCGTCTGGGCGGTCTGGCCGCGGAACGTCACGCTGACCGCTTCGCCAGGTTGCGCTTTGCCGAATATCCGAACCGGGGCGTCGCGTTGCAGCAGCATGTGGTCGCTGATGAGGCCCGGGAGCTGGACATCGGCGAAGGCGTTGCAGGTGAGCGCCAGAAACGCGATCGCAATGGCGGCGGGTTTTCGTGGGAGCATGGGACATTCTAGTGCGGATCATTTATGCCTGACACTGGTCGCGAGAGGTTTTCACAACTTGTCTTCTACGCCCTGATCATCCTGATCGGGTACCTCACCTACCTGGTGATCAGCCCGTTCCTGGCGCCCCTGGCCTGGGCCACGGTCTTTGCGGTCATGTTCTCCCGTGTGCACCAGGAGCTGTCGCCACGAATAGGCCCCGCCCGATCGGCGCTGGCGGCCACGCTCATGACCGCCGTGGTAATCGTGGCGCCGGCTGTGATGCTCGTCTCGGTCATCGCCCGCGAGGTTCCGCAGGTGATCGACTACCTGCAGCAGATGTCGCTCACCGCTCCCGATCGGATCGATCGAATCTGGGAAGTGGTGCGGCGGCGGAGTCCGACCGCTCTGCCCGAGGATCCCACGCTGCTCGTGCGCGAGGGGGTGCAGCGCGTGCTGGCGTTTCTCGCCCCGCATGCCGGCGCCGTGGTCGCCGATCTGTTCGCCACGCTGGGCAGCCTGTTCGTGATGCTGTTCGCGATGTTCTTTCTGCTGCGCGACGGCCATACCCTGGCGCGGCAGGTGCGCGATCTGCTGCCGCTCCCCGAGGCGGCCCGCGATCGCCTGATGACCGACACCCGCGATCTCGTCATCGCCAGCGTCGGCGCCGGACTGATGGTCGCCGCGACGCAAGGCGCCATTGGCGCCGTCGCCTACTGGCTTCTTGGCATCGAAGCGCCGGTGATCTGGGGCGTGGTGATGGCGGTCTGCTCGTTGATTCCGCTCGTCGGCGCGGCGCTCGTGTGGGTGCCGACGGCGCTGTGGCTCCTGTTGTCGGGCGACATCGGACGCGGGGTCGTGCTGGTGATCGTCGGGGTCTTTGCCATCAGCATGGCGGACAACATCCTCCGCCCCTTGCTGCTGGCCGGCCGCACCACGGCCAGCGGCCTTGTGGTCTTTCTTGGCCTTCTCGGCGGCGCTGCCGCCTTCGGCTTCATCGGCCTCGTCATGGGGCCGATTATCCTCGTGACCGCCGGCAGCCTGCTGCGCGTGTTCTCGCGGCGGGAGCCGTTCGCAATCGACGCCGCGGCGCCCGTGGCCGACCTGTCCCACCGGCCGTAGCGGTTCATCAACACGATCTTGACATCAATGTCTCAACCAGCTGCCTGGCTTAGACAGAGCAGCTGTTCACACGATGCCCATCAACGAATGGTTCGCAGCCAACTGATGGCAATGCCTATCAGCTCGACGAGAGCGGTGCGACACACTCCGCGACTCGACGCCAGCTCGTATAATCCACAGCAGCTCAATTGGCTCTGACCCGCGGCGCTCGCCTCGGCCCGTACGAGATCATCGCCGCCCTGGGGGCCGGCGGCATGGGCGAAGTGTATCGGGCGCGTGATCCGCGGCTCGATCGCGACGTCGCTATCAAGATCCTTCCCGCGGCGTTCGCGGCAGACGCGGACCGCGTCGCCCGGTTTCAGCGCGAAGCCAGGACGCTCGCTTCCCTGAACCATCCGCATATCGGCGGCATCCACGGCATTGAAGATGCGGACGGCGTGACGGCGCTGGTGATGGAAATGGTCGAGGGGGAGGATCTGGCGGAGCGCCTCGCGCGCGGCGCGATGCCGCTCGATGACGCGTTGCCCATCGCGCGGCAGATTGCGGAAGGGCTTGAAGCGGCGCACGAGCAGGGCATCATCCACCGCGATCTCAAGCCGGCCAACATCAAGGTCCGGCCCGACGGTGCAGTAAAAGTCCTGGACTTCGGCCTCGCGAAGGCCCTGGAGCCCGTGACGGCCGCCGGCGGGGACGTGATGGCCTCGCCCACCATCACGAGCCCGGCGATGACCCAGATGGGAAGGATCCTGGGCACTCCCGCCTACATGAGTCCCGAGCAGGCGAAGGGACGCCAGGCCGACAAGCGGAGCGACGTGTGGGCGTTCGGCGCTGTGCTCTACGAGATGCTGTCGGGCCAGCGCGCGTTCAAGGGGGACGATATTGCCGACACGCTTGCGGCGGTCTTGCGCCAGGACATCGACTGGACCGCGCTCCCCGCCTCAACACCCGCATCGGTGCGGCGTCTGATGGCGCGGTGTCTCGATCGGGACGTGAGGCGGCGGCTGCGCGATATCGGCGAAGCGCGAATCGTACTGGACGATCCTTCCGCGACCGTCCTGGCAGACGCAGGGGGCGTGGCCCCAGCACCGCCTCAGCCTCTGTGGCGACGCGCGATTCCAGTGGTGCTCTGCGCGATCGTGACCGGATTGCTGGGCGGTGCCGCGGCGTGGTACCTCAAACCGCCCCCGACACCTGCCGTGACTCGATTCCCCTTAACCCTGCCGGAAGGACAGGCGTTCTCAAGTACAGGTAGCCTGCGTCACCTGCTTGCCTTGTCGCCGGACGGTACGCAGGTGGTGTACGAGGCGAACAGCCGGTTGTATCTCCGATCGATGTCACAACTGGACGCCACAGTGATTCAAGGCACCGAAGGCTATCAAACCGTGACAGAGCCTGCCTTTTCGCCGGACGGCCGATTTGTCGCCTTCTATGCACTCGCGGATCAGACCCTCAAGAAGATTGCGGTCACGGGCGGTGCGGCTGTGACGATTTGCCAGGCCGACAACCCGATCGGCATCAGTTGGGAGCTGGACGGCACCATCGTCTTTGGCCAGGGCGGCAAGGGCATCATGCGGGTCTCCGAGAATGGCGGCACACCGGACGTGCTCGTGGCCGTCAAGGATGGTGAGTCGGCGTATGGTCCCCAGATCCTGCCGGGCGGGCAGCATGTAATGTTCTCGCTGGCCACCGGCACCGCCCGTGACAGATGGGACAGAGCGGATATCGTTGTGCAGTCGTTGACGTCAAAGACACGGAACACGATCATCGAAGGCGGAGGAAGCGACGCCCGCTATCTGCCGACGAGCCACATCGTGTACGCCCGCGGCGGGAGCGTGTTCGCAGTCGCGTTCGACGTGGAGCAGATGAGGCTCACGGGTGACCCCGTGAAGATGGTCGAAGGTGTCAGGAGATCCGCGGGGGGAACGACTGGTACAGCGCACTTCAGCGTCTCCAGCACGGGATCCCTCATTTACATACCCGGCCCGGTCTCGGCTGGGTGGGCCCTACTCGAAATCGCCCTGATCGATCGCAAGGGCGAGGTCGAACGACTGATGCTTCCGACTGGTCCGTACGTGATGCCCCGCGTGTCTCCAGACGGCTCGCGCATTGCCTTCGGAACCGATGACGGCAAAGAGGCGATCATCTACGTCTATGACTTGTCCCGCGCGAGCGCGATGCAGCGACTCACCGGATTGAACAGCCGCTTTCCGACCTGGACTTCGGACAACAGGACCGTCGCGTTTCAGTCCGATCGCGAGGGCGACCTCGCCATCTGGCGGTCCGCCGTCGGGGGCACCGCCGAACGCCTGACGAAGCCCGAACCGGGTACCTCGCATGTTCCGGAATCCTGGTCTCCGAAAGGCGACACGTTCTTGTTCAGTGTCACGAAGGGGTCCGACGTGTCGTTGTGGACGTACTCGTTGCCGGACAGGAAAGCGGCACCGTTCGGCGAGGTTCACTCGTCCAATCCCACCGGCGCCATGTTTTCGCCCGATGGACGATGGGTGGCCTACTCGAGTACGGAACGGAGCAGAACGACCATCTACGTCCAGCCGTTCCCTGCGACTCGAGCTATTTATCAGCTCGTCGCGAAAGGGTCCGACAACCCACACGCAGCGGTCTGGTCGGCAGATGGAAAGGAGCTGTTTTACAATCCGAGGCCCCAGGGATTCGAGGCTGTCACCGTGACGCCGACACCGACGTCGCTCGAGTTCGGGAACCCTGTGAAGGTGCCGAGACCATTCCAAACCGGTCCGTCTTCGTTGCTACGGGACTACGACATCGCACCAAACGGCAGGTTCGTCGGGAGGTTTGTCGGACTTATCCCAGCAGGGCAAGCCGAGTCCAACACGCCCCTCGCCGGGCAGATCCAGGTGGTCCTCAACTGGTTCGAAGAGCTCAACGCGCGGGTCCCCCCCGGGAAATAGAGAGGAGAGCTACAGCCGGCGCAACCGGATTTGTCGCAGCGCAGATTTGGTACGCCAGGACGCCACACCGAGCGGCCGCGACGTATCCACTTCGATCCGCGTGTCGATCTTCCGGCCCTTGAGATCCTGGCTGATGATCTGACGATCATCGAGCCAGACCTCGATCTTCTCGGGCGTGACGCGGATGCGTACGCCGTACCAGCGTCCCGATTCGAACTCGATCGATTGCGAGGTGTCGTTCTCCGACGCATCCATGCCGTTGATGCTGGAGAGTCCGACCGTCTGGCCGCCCCAGCCGCCGAGAATCAGCGAGCAAAACGAGTCGGCGACGGGGAACGTCACGCCGGCAAAAAAATCACGCCCCTCGACGCGCATCGCCTGCATTGCGATCTCGTAGTTCGTCGTCGGTAGCGCGGGGCCGCTCCACGTGATGCCCGTCATGGCGCCGCCGGCTTCGAGGATGATCCGGCCGTCCTCCACCTTGACGGCGCCTCCGCCGGCGACCTTGGTCGGCTGCCAGTTTGTCAGGGTCTTCCCGTCGAAGAGCGGTTGCCAGGCGGGCTCACTGACTCTGGCTATCTGCGCGTGAGTGGACACGGCGAAGCCAACCAGGCCTGCGAGGATGAGGATAAGGAGGGAGCCCCACCTCAGCCAAAAACCACCGACGGAGTGAGCGGCATGAGCTGCGTCTAGACGGATCATCTGAGCGATTCTACCGGCATCGGTCGCCGAAGGAAAAAGGCACGCGTATACTCTGGTCAGGCACAATATGGCGACTACTCCCAAGAACGGACTGAACACGATGAAACGCCGAGACTTCCTGAAAAAAACCGGAACGGCCGCCGGTGTCATTGCGGCCGGTTTTCCCGCGATCATCTCCGGACAGTCGGTCACCAACTCCGTCAAGATCGGTTTGGTCGGCGCCGGCGGCCGCGGCAGCGGCGCGGCGGCGCAGGCCCTGACCGCCGACACCAACAACGAACTGACAGCGGTCGCTGACGTGGACGAGGACATCGTCCAGCAGGCGACGGCGCGACTGAAGGCCAGCGAACGCTTCGGGGCGCGCGTGAAAATCGACCGCCCCTCCTTCGGGCTCGACGCCTATAACGAGGTGATCAACAGCGGCGTTGACGTCGTGCTGCTCGCGACGCCACCCGGCTTCCGGCCGCAGCATCTGACGGCGGCGGTGAACGCGAACAAACACGTTTTCTGCGAGAAGCCGTGCGCGACGGACTCGCCGGGCGTGCGCGAAGTGATGGCCGCGCAAAAGCTGGCGCAGACAAAGAACCTCGCCCTCGTCTCCGGGTTCTGCTGGCGCTACAACAACATGATCCAGGAGGCCGTGCAGCAGGTTAAAAGCGGCGCCATCGGCCGGCTGGTCGCGCACTATTCGACCTACTACACCAATCCGGTCAAACCCATGCCGCCCGAGAGCGAGCGCCCCGCCGGCATGAGCGACATCGCGTGGCAGATCCGCAACTGGTACAACTTCACGTGGCTCTGCGGCGACAGCCTGGTGGAGCAGGCCGTGCACAACGCGGACAAGATCATGTGGATCATGAACGATCAGCCGCCGGCCAGCGCCGTCGCCGTCGGTGGACGCGCAGTGCCCGCCAACGGCGGCAACATCTTCGACCACTTCGAGGTCAACTACGTGTATCCAAACGGCTATCGCGTGTTCCTGGCCAACCGGCAGGCCACCGGCTGCTACAACGGCACGCTCGATTACGTCATGGGGACCGACGGGACCCTGCTGCTCGGCGGAGGCCAGCCCCGGATCCAGGCCCCGGATGGCCAGATCAAGTGGCAGTTCCAGGGGGAGGAATACGACATGTACCAGCGCGAACACGACGTGCTGTTTTCGTCGATCCGCTCGGGCAAGCCCAAGAACGACGACCTCAACCTGGCCACGAGCACGCTGCTCGCGATCATGGGCCGCCACGCGGCGTATTCTGGCCAGCAGGTCACCTGGGATCAGGCGCTGAACTCGGAAGTAAGCCTGGTGCCGAAGCCCCTCGATTGGAACGCGAAGCACGAGGTCCACGGATTGGCGCAACCCGGCCGCTCAAAGGTGATCTAGAAAGGGCGCAGGGCTCAGGGCTGAAACCTATGAATCAACCTATCTCAGCAGTCATCGCCGTGTCTCTTCTGGCCATGGCGGTGACCGCACCTCTTTTCAGCCAGCCAGGCACCACACTCGACCCCAAGGAAATGGCCGCGGTCCAGCGGATTCGCGCGTTCATAGAGGGGCGTGCCAAGCCGTCTGCCGGGTCCTATAAAGTCACGATTCCGAACACGACCGTCAGCTACAGCATGGTGCCGATCCCGGCCGGCGAGTTCCTGAGAAGACCAGCCGGTGCCGCCAATCAAGCGAGCGAAACCAGCGCGCGAGGGATATTCCCTCGGATAAAGGTTGATGCGTTCTGGATGCAGGCGCACGAGGTGACGTGGGACGCGTACCTGATGTTCATGTTCGTGGACCAGGCCGGTGAACGCGAGCATCCCGACGGATTGGTGGACGCCCTGAGCCGGCCGACCGCTCCGCATCTCGAGATGAGTTTCGGCCGCGGCAACAACGGGTTCCCGGCCATCAGCATGACTCAGCACGCCGCGAACAAGTACGCGCAGTGGCTGAGCGCGAAGACCGGCGAGTACTACCGCCTGCCGACCGAGGCCGAGTGGGAGTACGCGTGCCGCGCCGGGACCGCGACCGGAATCGGGTCCGGGACCCTGAACGACTACGCGTGGTTCGTCAAGAACTCAGCGACGGCAGACTTTCCAAGAGGCACGTACCACCAGATCGGGACGAAAAAGCCGAACGCCTGGGGGCTGTACGACATGCTCGGCAACGTGATGGAGTGGAC
>JANNHC010000178.1:0-4265 GCA_031404215.1 Acidobacteriota bacterium | reverse complement strand
GAAGGCGGCGCGATTCAGGCGACAAGCTGGACGCTGAAGGAACAAGTGCGTTTCGACCGCACGCGCATCACCAGCACCAGCTGGGACGACTATCCGATCCTGCGTTTTTCCGAGGTGCCCGCGGTCGAGGTGGAGCTATTGGTGCGACCTGAGGCGCCGTCCCTGGGGGCGGGCGAAGCCGCGCAGGGGCCGACTGCGGCCGCGATCGCCAATGCGGTGTTCGATGCGCTCGGCGTGCGCGTGCGCGATCTGCCGCTCACGCCCGAGCGTATAATCGCCGCCGCAGGTTGAGGTTTCACAGAGCCGCAGGTCGAGGTTTCACAAAGAGGGGTAGATGCGACTGAATATACTAAGCGGCGGTGCCGCGCAAAGCGTGGTGAACGCGCTGGCCGGCGGTTTCCGCACTGCGACCGGATACGAGCTCGTTTGCACCTTCAGCGCCGTAGGCGCAATGAAGGCAAAGCTGCTCGGAGGCGCGCCCGCCGACCTGGTGATCCTGACCCACGCGCAGATCACCGAACTCGCCGCAGCCGGGGTGCTGCTGGCGGAGAGCTGCGCCGACCTGGGCAGCGTGCGCACCGGCGTCGCCGTGCGCGCGGGCGACCCCCTGCCCGATGATGATGATGGGGTCGTTCAGGCCGAACAGCACCTTGCCGTGTTCACGCCCGGCCGCGATGCGGAGGGACATGTCAGACGGCGTCGCGCCGGCGCGCGCGCCGCATGCGACCTCCGCGGCATAGTCCCGCACGACCGCGCCCTTACCGGCGACCTGCGCGTGGGCGACGGCCGAGGCCATGGAGATGGTCAATACAGCGACCGAGATCAGCGAACGCACACTACGACTCATGCGACACGCTCCCGTTCTTGGCCTTCTTCATGTCGGCCTTTAGCGTTTCCGAAAGTTTCCTGGCTTCCAGCAGATACTCGCTGACTTCGAACTCCGTCACGAGGCGATCGAGATAGGGGAGCGCTTCGGCCGGACGGTCGATCTTGAGGAGCGCCTGCGCAAGGTGAAAGTAGACCGCATCGCGCCGGCCGTACTCCGGGTCGTTCTTGAGGATGGCGTTGAAGCGATCGATGGCCGCGGGAGGAAACTTCTGCGTCTTCAGGTAGAAATAGGCAACCCGGTAGTCGGCATCGCTCAGCCGGTCGCGCGCCTCGCGCAGCCGGGCGCGTCCTTCCTCCAGGAGCGGATTCGCGTTCGGGTTCGGGTAGCGCTCGAGTAAGGTCGTCAGTTCCGCGATCGCCTCGAGCGTCTCGGTCTGATCGCGATCCGGTCCGTGCATCTGGTAGAAGTGGGCCATGCCCATCTTGTACTGCGCGTAGTACGCACGCCCGTGCGTCGGGTAGAACGACAGGAACTCGCGGTATTCGTTGAGCGCCAGGACATTGGACTCGGGCGTGCCCTCGCCAAGGAACGTGTCGCCCAGCCCGAGCTTCGCATCAGCGCGGTAGGTGCTCTGCGGATAGCTGTCAATCAGCTGCCGGAAGTACTCGCGGGATGTCAGCCAGTGCCGTTTGTTCAGTTCCTCCGTGCCGCGTTCCCAGAGAAACTTGTCAGGCTCCAGCGTGCCGACGGGGGGCCGCTTCGGTCCCGAGGCACACGCCGCCACCGACAGGGAGATCATGACCCAAACGAGCGAACGCGCCCATGTCAGAGGAGCGCGGGTGTGGTCGAAAGCCATCTATACTCCGCTTCAATTCCTTCTTCGAGCGACACCCGGGGGTGAAACCCGAGATCCGCTCTCGCGAGACCCGTATCCGCGAACGTGTCGCGCATGTCCCCCATCTGCGCCGGCTCGTGCCGAACGTCGAGAGGGCGACCCGCAACCCGGCCGATCATGTCGAGCACCTGGTTAATCGAGACGCGAGATCCGCCGCCGATGTTGTACACCCGGCCCGGCACCCCCTGGTCGCCCGCGGCGGCGGTGGCGGCCACGGCATCCGTCACGAACGTGAAATCCCGTGTCTGCTCGCCGTCGCCATACAGGGTGATCGGCTCCCGCGTGATGGCCGCCCGGATGAACCGGTGAAATCCCATGTCCGGCCGCTGTCTGGGCCCATATACCGTGAAATATCGGAGCGACGTCGTCGGAACTCCATGATTCACGTGGTACAGGTAGCACAGTTGCTCGGCAGCCAGCTTGGTGACCCCGTACGGCGACACGGGCTGGGGCAGCGCGTCCTCCCGCATCGGAATCGTGGCGTGGTCGCCGTAGATCGACGAGCTCGAGGCGTACACGAAGCGGTGAAGCGGGCGGCCGGTACAGGCTTCGAGCAAGTGTTGCGACGCGTCGATATTATTCTCGGTATACGTGCGAAAATCGCGGCCCCAGCTCTTTCGGACACCCGCTTGCGCGGCCAGGTGAAACACGTGCGTCACTCCGTCGAGCAGCCGGGGTAAATCCACGTCCTGGATACGGCCTTCCACGAAGCGGAAGCCGGCGCGGTTGCGGTTCTGGCCGAGATTGGCATCCTTGATCGATCGCGCGTAGTAGTCGGTAAAACAGTCGACGCCGGTGACTTCCGCCCCGCGATCGAGCAGCGTGCCCGCCAGGTGCGATCCGATGAATCCCGCGACACCCGTGACGACCGCCTTCATGCGAACGCCTGCCGGATACGATCGGGGAGCCGGCACGGTTTACCCGATGGATCAAGCGCCGCATGCACCGTGCGGCCCGCGGCGGCCACCGCCTGGTCTGCTCGTCGAACAACCTCGTAGGTGAACTCCATCCGTACGGGCGACAACAACCGTCCTTCCGTTCTGATGTCCATCTCGTCGTCGTACCGCGCCGGACGCCGGTAGTCACACTGGGCCTCAATGACTGGGAGCGTCACACCTGCCAGCTCCATCTCACGATACGTCCAGCCGAGGGAGCGCAGCAGATCGGCGCGGCCAACCTCGAACCACACGAAGTAGTTAGCGTAATACACGACCCCCATCTTGTCGGTCTCCGCGTAGCGCACGCGGACGACAGAGATCGAGGCGGGTCGTGCCTTCGGGTCGGCCACCACCCGGCTCAGACCCTGGCCTTCAACGTCGCGGCCGCGCGCAGCTCGCGCGTGGCGCGTTCCGGGTCGCCCGTGCCGAAGATGGAGTGGCCCGCCACCAGGATGGTCGCGCCGGCCTCGACAATCCGCGCCGCATTCGAGGCATCGACGCCTCCGTCCACTTCGATCGGCGCCGCGCTGCCGTGCCGATCCAGGAGCGCCCGAACGGCCTGGATCTTAGACTCGATTCGGGGAATGAAAGTCTGCCCGCCGAAGCCCGGGTCGACCGACATCACGAGCACGTGGTCGACATCGCCGGCGATTTCCTCGAGCGCACCGACCGGGGTGGACGGGTTCAGCGCCACGCCGGCTTTCGCCCCCAACTCCTTGATGGCCTGGATCGTCCGGTGCAGATGCGGCAGCACCTCGACATGGACCGAGATCATGGCGGCGCCAGCCTGAATGAACGCCTCCAGGTAACGGTCCGGTTCCTCGACCATCAAGTGAACATCGAGCGGGACAGTCGTGACCTTCCTGATCGACCGGACGACCGGAGGGCCCATCGTCAGGTTCGGGACGAAGTGCCCGTCCATGATGTCCACGTGGATGAGGTCCGCGCCTCCACGCTCCACCGCCGCGATGGCGGCGCCGAGCGCCGCAAAGTCGGCCGAAAGAATCGACGGGGCGATGCGCACCCTCACCGGCTGACCTCGAGCGAGATGGGCTCGCCCGGCGCGATCTGGAACCCCGCCTGCGGGTTCTGGCGAAGGACGATACCTGCCGGGACGCCGGGGTACGGGTGATCGCCGACGACCGCGACCCTGAAGGCGCGCGCCCGAAGCAGATCGGCGGCGCGATCGCCGTTGACCCCGATCAGGTCCGGCATCACGTAGGTCGCGCCCCGCTCGGCCCGGTTCACGAGCAGCGCCACGCGCGGCGCGTTGCTCTTGGGCGGAGGCGTCTGGGCGATCACCGCGTCCGACGGATACTCGCCGGAATTGATCTCGGAAATCCCGGCAAGCTCCAGTCCTTCCTGCTGCATCCGGAGTTGCGCGGTGCGTTGGGACTCACCGAGAAGCGCCGGCACAATCGTCGTGCGGGGGCCGGAGCTGACCCACACCTTGACGCTGCGCTCGCGCCGCGTGCGCACGCCGGGCTGTGGTTTGCGCATCATCTTCGATAATAAAAACAACACTCTCATTCCATATCGGAGACTGGCTAAGATATTCTACAAAAAGTCCAACCGCCAGATCATTATCGGCAACATGTGCAAA
>JANNHC010000177.1:0-2588 GCA_031404215.1 Acidobacteriota bacterium | reverse complement strand
GCACGCGATCCGCAGATACGAACCGCTCATGCGCTGACTGCGGCTTGTATCTGCGGATCGCGTGCTCTCCTGTCGCGCGAAGCGCGGGTCGGCGGGCATCTTCTGTCTCTGCGTGCTCTGCGATTTCTGCGCGAGAGTCCTCCCGCGTGAGAATCGTCGCTGGCGCGGGTTGATCGACGCTGGCGAGTGGTGGGATGATGGTTTGGTAGGAATGTCGGAAAACAAGAAGCGTCAGGCTCCAAAGTCGGCGTCACACGTTACCCCGTCGAAACGCCCGGCCCCGAAAGGCGTGCCGCCGAAGTCATCTTCAGCCGTCCCTGAGCCGACAGCCGGCACGAAGGCTCCGGAGTCGAAGGCGCTGCCACCCCTGAAGCCGTCCACGAAACCGCAGGCGCCCGCACGCACGAAAAAGCCTGCCGCCAGGCCGCAGCGCCCGCCGGCCGCGGCCAGGCTACGGACCGCGGTAGTCGAGGCGGCTCGTGGTGTCGCAAAGACTCTCGCGCCTTCCGCGGGACCGGCGCTCTCGATTCTGATGGTCGCATCCGAAGCGCATCCCTACGCGAAGACAGGCGGGCTGGCCGAGGTCGTGGCGGCGTTGTCCGACGCGCTGGGCCGGCTCGGGCATCACGTCACGCTGGTGCTCCCGCGCTACCGCGGCATGGACGTGTCGGGGGCCCGGTCGCAAATGGCGCCGATCGCACTGGGTGGCCGCGTGCAGCAGGTCGTCTTTCATACGCGGGAGGAGCGCGCTCGTGTGACGGCGGTCTTTGTTGACGTGCCGGAACTGTTCGATCGCGCAGGCGGGCTCTACAACGTCGGCGGCGTGGATTATCCGGACAACGGCTGGCGCTTCGCCGTGTTCAGCCGTGCGGCGCTCGAGTATGCGCGATTGCAGGGAAGGCGGCCGTCGGTCATTCACGCGCACGACTGGCAGGCCGGGCTCGTGCCGGTGTATCAGAAGATGCATCTCTCTCGGGATCCGATCCTCGGCGGAGTTCCGGCGATCTTCACGATTCATAATCTGGCCTTCCAGGGGGTCTTCCCCTCGTCTTCGCTGCCGAGCATCGGGCTTGGATGGGAACTGCTCGACCTGCAGGCGATGGAGTACTGGGGGCAGGTCAGCTACCTGAAAGGCGGCATCAACTTCAGCGAGCACATCACGACGGTCAGCCCGAGATACGCGCGCGAAATTCTGACGCCTGAATTCGGGTCTGGCCTCGACGGGGTCCTCAGGCGGCGCGCGGACGCCTTGACCGGCATTCTCAACGGCATCGATATCGAGCGCTGGAGCCCGGAAACCGACAAGCTCATCGGGGCGTCATACGGTCCGGAGGATTTGTCGGGCAAGGCGGTGGCGAAGCAGGCCCTGCTCGAAACTGCCGGGTTGCCCAGCGACACGACGACACGCACCAGACCGATCATCGGCCTCGTGTCGCGGCTGACGGATCAGAAGGGATTTGATCTCGTGGCCGCGGCAGTGGACGACCTCATGGCATTGGACGCCTCGTGGGTCATCCTCGGCAGCGGAGAACGCCGGTATGAAGATCTGTGGCGCATGCTGGCGGCCCGATACCCGACGCGGGTCTCGGCCACGATCGGGTTCGACGAGCGGCTGGCCCACCGGATCGAGGCGGGCTCGGATCTTTTCCTGATGCCGTCGCGCTACGAACCCTGTGGCCTCAATCAGATGTACAGCTTGCGCTACGGAACGCCTCCGGTTGTGAGGGCGACGGGCGGTCTCGACGATACGGTGAGGGACGTGTCGGAAGCCGGAGGCAACGGCTTCAAGTTCAAGGAATACTCGACCGTCGCGCTCGTGTCCACGCTGCGACGTGCGCTCGAGCTCTTCGGCCGGCCCGACGAGTGGAAAACGGTCCAGCAGGCCGGCATGAAAGAAGACTTCTCCTGGGACGGTTCTGCCCGGGAGTATGTCAAAGTGTATGAGGAGGCCGCTGGCGCGGTCCCGGAGAAGCGCTAGACGCGCACGGTATTACTGAGGCACCCACATGGCATCTGAGAAGGTCACGACCCTTACCGACACGAATTTCGATCAGTCCGTCATCAAGGCCACACAGCCGGTCCTGGTGGATTTCTGGGCCGAGTGGTGCGGGCCGTGCAAGCGGCTCGGTCCGACGATCGACGAGCTGGCCACCGACTACGACGGCCGCGTCACGATTGGCAAACTGAACGTGGACGATAACCCCGCGGTCGCGGGCCGATTCAGCATTCGCGGCATCCCGACCCTGCTGCTGTTCAAGGGCGGACAGATCGTCGAGCAGGTCGTCGGCCTCGCCGACAAGGACTCGCTCAAGAAGTTGATCGACAAGCACGTTTGAAGAATTGAGAATTTCAGCGATTCAGCCATGGCCTCCCGTAGCGTCATCATCATCGGATCCGGTCCGGCGGGACTGACCGCAGCCCTGTACTCGGCGCGCGCCAACCTGAAGCCGCTCCTCATCGAAGGCTTCGAGGCGGGCGGGCAGTTGATGCTGACGACGCTCGTCGAGAACTGGCCGGGATTCCGCGACGGGATCATGGGGCCCGATCTCATGTCGGAAATGCGCGTGCAGGCGGAGCGCTTCGGTTCC
>JANNHC010000176.1:0-5746 GCA_031404215.1 Acidobacteriota bacterium | reverse complement strand
AACAAGCCGGTCATCCTCGAGTCGATCGACTTTCCGGATCCCGTCATCGACATCGCCATCGAGCCCAAGACCAAGGCCGATCAGGAGAAGCTCGGTACGTCCCTCGCCAAGCTCGCGACCGAGGATCCCTCGTTCCGCGTGCGCAGCGACAAGGAGACCGGCCAGACGATCATCGCCGGCATGGGCGAGCTGCACCTCGAGATCATCGTCGATCGCCTCAAGCGCGAGTTCAACGTAGAGGCGACCGTCGGCCGTCCGCAGGTCGCCTACAAGGAAACGCTGACCCGGCCCGCCGACGGCGAGATGAAGTACGCCAAGCAGACGGGCGGCCGCGGCCAGTACGGCCATGTGAAGATCCACTTGTATCCCGGCGAACCGGGGTCCGGATACGTCTTCGAGAACGAGACCACCCAGGGGTCGATTCCGAGGGAATTCATCAAGCCTGTCGACGAAGGGATCAAGGAAGCGCTCACGCGCGGCGTGCTGGCCGGCTACCCGGTGGACGACGTCCGGATCGAGCTGTACGACGGCTCGTACCACGACGTGGACTCGTCGGAGATGGCGTTCAAGATCGCCGGCTCGATGGCGTTCCAGGATGCGGCGAAGAAGGCCAAACCGGTGCTGCTCGAACCCGTGATGCGCGTCGAGGTCGTGGTCCCGAAGGAACACATGGGGGACGTCATGGGCGACCTGTCACGGCGCCGCGGCCATATTCAGTCGCAGGAGGAGCGCGGGGGGACGCAGATCATCAACGCGCGCGTGCCGCTCGCCGAGATGTTCGGCTACGCGACCGACCTCCGCTCGCGCACGCAGGGCCGGGCGACGTACTCGATGCACTTCGACCGGTACGAGCAGGCGCCGAGCCACGTGAGCGAGGAAGTCGTGGCGCGGGTGCAGGGGAAGTAGGAAGAATGGCTGATTGCTGACTGGTGACTGTCGAGTGATGACGGTCAGCAGTCAGGAACAATCGGGAATCAGCAATCGAAAATCAGCAATTTAGAGATCAACCACATGGCAACAGCATTCAGCGACAAGATCCGCATCCGGCTCAAGGCGTACGACAGCCGCGTGCTGGACCAGTCGACGACCGAGATCGTGGACACGGCCCGCCGCACGGGGGCGAGGCTGGCGGGTCCGATTCCGCTGCCGACCGACAAGAACAAGTGGACCGTGCTCCGTTCGCCGCACGTGGACAAGAAGTCGCGCGAGCAGTTCGAGATCCGCACCCACAAGCGCCTGATCGACATTTTCGAGCCGACGCCGCAGACCGTCGATGCGCTGATGAAGCTCGACCTGCCGGCTGGCGTCGATGTGGAGATCAAGGCGTTCGGCAAGGAACACAAGTAAGAAGCGCGTGCGGCCAGGTGGCCGTGCTGCGATGGCGATGGACCCGGCCCGGGCGAGCAATGAGCAGCGCCTGCGGCTGCTGCCGAGCGTGAACACGCGAGGCAGCGCGAGCGGGGGTGGGGCCCCGCGAGCATTACAGATATGGTTACAGGCATCATCGGCAGAAAAGTCGGCATGACCCAGATTTTCGCGCCGGACGGCACCGTGTCGCCGGCCACGGTGATCAAGGCCGGGCCATGCGTGGTCGTGCAGGCGAAGGGCGCGGCGACGGACGGCTACGAGGCCGTGCAGCTCGGGCTTGTCGAAGAGAAACCTGCGCGCGTGCGCAAGCCGCTCGGGGGTCATTACAAGAAGGCCGGCGTGCCGCCGACCCGCGTACGGCGCGAGGTGACGCTCGCCAAGGGCGCCGAACCGATGAAGGCCGGCGACCAGGTGCTGGTGACCGGCGTCTTCAACAGCGGCGACCGCGTGGACGTGATTGGCATCAGCCGCGGCAAGGGTTTTCAGGGCGTCATGAAGCGCCATAACTTCCGCGGGGGAGCGGCCACTCACGGCTCGATGTTCCACCGCGCGCCCGGATCGATCGGCGCCTCGTCGTTTCCCTCGCGCGTCGTCAAGGGCATGCGCGCCGCCGGGCGAATGGGTGGCGATCGCGTGACCGTGCGCAACCTGAAAATCGTGCAGGTGGACGCCGAGAACAACCTGCTCGTCCTTCACGGGGCGATCCCCGGCGCGCCCGGCGGCTACGTCGTCGTGCGCAAGGCGATTACGGCGAAGAAGATTGCCGCTCCGCAGGTCGTGAAGCCGAGCAAGGCTGTGGTGAAGGGCAAGAAGTGATGAAACTCAACATCCAGAACTCGAACAACGAGACGGTCGGCACGATCGATCTCAAGGACGACGTATTCGGCGGACGCGTGAAGACGGATCTCATCTGGGCATCGGTCGTCCAGGAGAACGCGGCGAAACGCCGCGGTACCCACGCGACGAAGACCCGCGCGCTCGTCAGCGGGGGGGGCAAGAAGCCCTATAAGCAGAAGGGAACCGGCCGCCCGCAGGTCGGATCGAGCCGCACGCCGCTCTGGCGTAAGGGCGGGACCGTGTTCGGGCCGCAGCCCCGCAGCTACGAGTTCGACATGCCGAAGAAAGTGCGCATCGCCGCGATACGCGCGGCGCTCGCGCAGAAGCTGAACGACGGCGCCGTGATCGTGGTTGACACGCTCGATGCGGGCGACGGAAAGACGAAGGGAACGGTCGAGCTGTTTCGCCGCCTCGGCGTGTCGGGGAAGGCGCTCGTCATCGACGTGAAGCCGGACGAGAAGTTCACGCTGACGGCGCGCAACATCGCCGGCATCAGCCTCGTGTCGGCGGCGCGCGTCACCGCGCGCGACATCATGGACACCGCGCACGTGGTCGCCACGCGCGCGGCGATTGAAAAGCTGCAGGACGCTCTCGCCTAGTGGCCAGACCCAGCGGCCGGTTTCGAGCGGAGGGAACAGGGCCTGACTGGGAACCGGGAGCTGGGGACTGGAAACTGTCATGAAACTAACAGACGTCATCAAGCGTCCGCTCATCACCGAAAAGACCACCCTCATCCGGGAAGACCACCGGACGCTGGTGTTCGAGGTGGCGTCGGGCGCCACGAAGGTGGATATCAAGCGCGCCGTCGAAAAGCTCCTCGGCTCGAAAGTCGAAGGGGTGCGCACCGCCATCTCGCACGGCAAGATGAAGCGCCAGGGACGGTTCGTGGGTCAGCGGTCGGATTGGAAGAAGGCGTACGTGAAGCTCCGCGACGGCGAGAAGATTCCGGAGTTCCTCGAAGGAGCCTAGATTCAAGGATCAGTTGACATGCCTATCAGAAAATACAACCCGACGTCGCCGGGCCGGCGCTTTCAGACCGTGCAGGTGTTCGACGAGATCACCACGACCGAGCCGTACAAGCCGCTCGTCGAGCCGCTGCGCAAGTCCGGCGGCCGGAACAATCACGGTGAGCTGACGTCCTGGTGGCGCGGGGGCGGCCACAAGCGCAACTACCGCATCATCGATTTCAAGCGCGACAAGCGCGACATCCCGGCGACGGTGGCGACGGTCGAGTACGACCCGAACCGGTCGTCCCGGATTGCGCTCCTGACGTATGCGGACGGAGAAAAGCGCTACATCATCCAGCCCGCGGGTTTGAAGGTGGGCGACACCATTGTCGCGGGCGAGAACGTGGACATTCTCCCGGGCAACGCGCTGCCGCTCAAGAACATCCCGCTCGGCACCCAGATCCACAACGTGGAGCTGAAGCCGGGCAAGGGTGGACAGATTGCGCGCAGCGCCGGGTCGTCCGTGCAGCTGGTCGCCAAGGAAGGGGACTACGCGTCGGTCAAGATGCCCTCCGGCGAAATCCGCAAGATCAATGTGGAATGCCTCGCGACGATCGGCCAGGTGGGCAATGTCGATCACGAGAACGTCTCAATCGGCAAGGCGGGCCGGAGCCGATGGCTGGGCAAGCGGCCGCACGTGCGCGGCGTGGCGATGAACCCGGTGGACCACCCCCTCGGCGGCGGCGAGGGCAAGACGTCGGGCGGCCGGCATCCGGTGTCGCCCTGGGGCCAGCCGGCCAAGGGCTTCAAGACCCGTAACCGCAAGGCAACGGATCGCTTCATTGTGCAGCGGAGACAGAAATAGATCTGTTGGCCGTGATGGGAAACTGATGAAACCCTGCAGGCGCTGAATCAGCAGCGCCTGCGGCCCGCGTGAGGCGCGAAGTCGCCGTGCGCGAGCGAGTGGGGGTGGGGCCCCGCGAGCATAAGAAAATGTCCAGATCACTCAAGAAAGGCCCGTTCGGTGACGTTCCCCTCGTCGAAAAGGTGGAGGTGATGAACCGCGGCGGCGAGAAGAAGGTCATCAAGACCTGGTCGCGCCGTTCCACGGTGATTCCGGAGATGGTGGGGCACACCATCGCGGTCCACAACGGGCGCAAGTTCATTCCGGTGTACGTCACGGAGAACATGGTCGGCCACAAGCTCGGCGAGTTCGCGCCGACGCGGCAGTTCAAGGGGCACACGACCAAGAGCGACAAGGCCGCCTCCGTCGCCCCGCCGGCCGTTGCGGCGCCAAAGGCGGGCGGGTAATGGCGGTCCAGGCACACGCGACAGCGAAATACATCCGCACCTCGGCCCAGAAGGCCGGCCTGGTCCTCGATCTGATCCGCGGGCGTGATGTGAACGCGGCGCTCGCGACGTTGCGGTTCGCACGCAAAGGGGTCGCGCGCGACATCGAGAAGGTGCTGCGATCGGCAATCGCCAACGCGTCACAGAAGGATGGCTTCGGCGGCGACGTCGAGCGCCTGTTCGTGACGGCGTGCTACGCCAACCAGGGACCGTCGCAGAAGCGGATCCGTCCGGCCCCCATGGGTCGCGCGTTCCGCATCGTGAAGCGGACGGCGCACCTGACCGTCCAGGTCGCGGAGCGGCCGGTGCGCCTCAAGGCGCCCGTCGAGTCCGGCGGCCCCGACGCGCCGAAACGGCCGCGTGGCGCGAAGCCGAAGGCGAAGGCGGCCGGCTCGCGCAGCACCTCGACGAAGCGGACTGAGCAGCCGGGTGCACGCAAGAAGAAGAAGACGACGACCGCCGGCGGCCGCGCCGTGAAGGCCAAAGCGTAGGGGCGGTTCGCGACCATCCCTGCACATGAGGATTTATTGAATGGGTCAGAAAGTACATCCGCACGGGTTCCGGCTCGGCTTCAACAAGACGTGGCGCTCGCGGTGGTTTGCCGGCAAGGACTACGCGAAGCTGCTCCACGAGGACCTGAAGCTGCGCGACACGCTGAAGGCGCGCTTCCAGCACGCCGGCGTCTCGAAGATCGAGATCGAGCGGGCGGCCAACAAGCTGAAGATCGACATCTACACCTCGCGCCCTGGCATCATCATCGGCCGGAAGGGCACCGAGGTGGACAAACTGAAGCAGGAGATCCAGAAGAAGACCAATCGTGAGGTCTTCATCAACATCCAGGAAATCCAGAAGCCCGAGCTCGATGCCCAGCTCATCGGCGAATCGGTCGCCATGCAGCTCGAGAAGCGCGTCGCGTTCCGCCGCGCGATGCGGAAGGCGGTTGAATCGGCGCTGCGATTCGGCGCGCGCGGCATCAAGGTGCGCGTGTCGGGCCGGCTGAACGGCGCCGAGATCGCGCGCTCCGAGTGGTACCTGCACGGCCAGCTGCCGCTGCAGACGCTTCGCGCGGACATCGACTACGGCTTCGCGGAGGCGAGCACGACCTACGGTCAGATCGGCGTGAAGGTGTGGCTCTACAAGGGCGAGCGCCTCGTGCCGCGGATCGGGCGGGAAGAAGACTATCGGGCGCCGCGGCGCCCGGCCGGAGCGAGATAGAAAGAATTGCTGATTGTTGAGTTGATGGT
>JANNHC010000175.1:0-5137 GCA_031404215.1 Acidobacteriota bacterium | reverse complement strand
GTGTGCAGATTTTCGGGGCCACCTCTGTCTCGGTGCGGGAGAAATCCCTAAATCCCTCATCCCTCATCCCTCATCCCTCATCCCTCATCCCTCATCCCTCATCCTGAATCACCAATCCTGAATCGCTAATCCTGAATCGTGGACCGCTGAGCCCGGCTTCGCGGATTCGGGATTCGGGATTAGCGATTGAGCGGATTAGGGATTAGTGATTGAAAGATGGGAAGGGCCGGACTTCATATTGGCCGCTGCCCGCGAGGAGACGCCCGAGTTTTCGAGCGAGCGGCCTCACCGACGCGGGCACACCGCTCGCTCGCTGGCGAGGCTGTGCAGTCGCGCGTGCCGGATTCCGTTGGGACGGCGTCGCCGCCGCCGGCCGCACGACTGTCGACGGCCCCCACGCCAGCGCGGGCGTCGTCTCGGGTACGACAGCTTCCGACATCACCACGTGAACCTGTGGTGCGGGCTGCGCGGCGGCCCGTGCGACCTCGGATCGCATGACCTCGGGCCGCGCAACGAACATGGGTACTCCAAAAAAAATCGTTGAAACGACCGCCGCTCCCGTTATCCGCACCAATTCCCATCTTTGATCGTGCGTGAATCCCAGACGGTTCGGCATTGGCTGCTCCTGCGGGCAATGCTTTTCGGCCCCCCACATCAGCGTCAAAATCTGCGCCATCTGGCGGATACCTTCGAAACCTGGCAAACCGCAAGAATGTAGGGGATTTCGCGCCGGAAGGGCGAAAGGGAAGAGAAAGAACGAGTGACCTAAGTCGATTCGCAATCGGTTGTATTTACACAGCCGAGCTTCTGTTGAGCCAGATTCCGCATAAGATCGGAAACAGGTGGCCGTTCCGACGAACTTTGTATTTCGCTATGCCTCGGCTGTGCTGCTCGTCGTCGTTTTCCTGCTGGTGCGTCTTGCGCTCCAGCCCGTTCTCGGGCCATCCGTTCCCTATCTTCAATTTTTTCCAGCCATCATGCTGGCGGCTTGGCTGGGCGGCCTCGGTCCCGGGTTGCTGGCGACAGCCCTCTCGTCGGCGCTCTCCAGCTACTTCTTCCTGGAGCCCATCGGCAGTTTCGCGATCGCTCAGACAGCTGACGCTGTGTCGCTGCCAATCTTTGCGGGGATCGGCGTCGCGATCTCGTTCCTGACCGAGTCGCTGCACCGTTCTGACGAGGCGCACCGGGCGGAAGTGGATGCCCAGCGCGAAGCCGCACGGCTCTTCGCGGAAGCCTCGGGCGCCGCGTCGGTGGCGCGGCAGCGGCTCGCCGAAGTCGTCGCCAATGTGCCGGGGGTCGTCTATGAAGCCTGGGGTACACCGGACGCGGCGAACCAGAAGATCGACTTTGTCAGCGACCATGTGAAGGCGATGCTCGGATATGAACCCTCCGAGTGGACGTCGATTCCCAACTTCTGGCTCACGGTCGTTCATCCCGACGATCGAGACCGCGCGGCGGCCGAGGCGCGCGCCATCTTCGACGGTGGAGGACGCGGACGCAGCGAGTTCCGGTGGGTCCATCGGGATGGCCAGGTGCTGTGGGTCGAGGCACACTCGCGGGTCGTCCTGGACGATGCCGGGCAGCCGGTGGGCATGCGTGGCGTGACGCTGGACATCACCGATCGCAAGCAGCTCGAGCTGGAACGTGCCGGCCTGCTCGACCGGGAGCACAGCGCGCGGGAGGACGCGGTCGCCGCGAATCGCCTCAAGGATGATTTCCTCGCAACGCTCTCCCACGAGCTGCGCACGCCGCTCAACGCAATCCTTGGCTACGTGCGGATGCTGAGAAACGGGATGTTCGATCCGCCGCGTCAGTCGCGCGCGCTGGAGACCATCGAACGCAACGCCACTGCGCTCGCGCAGATGGTCGAAGACGTGCTCGACGTCTCGCGTATCGTGGCGGGGAAGATCAGGCTCAACGTGCAGCCGGTCGATCTCGCGCACGTGCTGGACGCAGCGATCGCGACCGTGACGCCGGCGGCCGAGGCGCGCGGCGTGTGGCTGCAGCCGGTGATCGATCGCGAGGCCGGCCCGGTTGCGGGGGACAGCGAAAGGCTTCAGCAGGTGGTCTGGAACCTCCTGTCGAACGCGGTCAAGTTCACGCCCCGGGACGGACGCGTGCAGGTCCGTCTCGAGCGAATCAACTCGCACGTGGAGATCATCGTCAGCGACACGGGCATCGGCATCCCGGCCGATTTCCTGCCGCATGCGTTCGAACGCTTTCGGCAGGGGGACAGCCGGTTCTCGCGCGAGTACGGCGGCCTCGGGCTTGGCCTTGCGATCGCGCGCGACCTGGTGCACCTGCACGGGGGCACGATCCATGCGTCGAGCGAAGGGCCCGACAAAGGATCGACGTTCCGGGTCACGCTGCCGTTGATGATCGAGCAGGAGGACGCCGAACCCGAGGCGCGCCGCGAACATCCAGGGGCCCCGCGACGCGAGCTCGCCGCTCCCGACACCGACCTGGCGGGGCTTCACATTCTCGTCGTGGACGATGACCCGGACGCGACCACGCTCATGCGCGCGGTCCTGGAACGGGCGGGGGCTTCGGTGGTGAGCGCGGAGAGCGGTGTCGAAGCGTTGAACTACCTGTCCACCGCCACCCCAGACGTCCTGGTCACCGATCTCGGCATGCCGGGCATGGACGGTTTCGCGCTGGTCGCCGAGCTGCGGCACTCAGCCAACCCCGCGCACCGGAATCTTCCCGCGGCGGCGCTGACCGCCTATGCGCGGTCCGAGGATCGGATGCGTTCGTTGAAGAGCGGGTTCCAGACACACCTCGCCAAACCCATCGACCCCGCCGAGCTCGTCGCCGCGGTTGCGGGGCTGGCAAAGAGATAGACCGAGCCCCACGCCGCGACGGCATCAGCGCCCGGGCGGCCCCGTGCCGGCGCCGCTCTCTTCGATGGCCGCGGCGATCGCATCGAAGTCCGTACGTTCCAACGTCAGGCCGGCCGCCGGGAGCCAGCCGTCCACCTGCTGTGCCGAACGGGCCCCGACGATGGCGCCGGTGATGCCGGGCCAGGCGAGCGCCCACGCAATGGCGACAGCGCTCACCGTCGTGTGGTGGCGCGTCGCGATGGGCGTCAGCGCGTCACGCAACGCGAGGTTGCGTTCGACGCGGGGTGACTGGAATTCCGGGGATCGGCGCCGCCAGTCATCCGCCGCGAATGCCGCGACGCGCGCGGTGCTGAACGCGTCGGTCAGGATGCCGGACTGCATGGGGCTGTAGCAGATGACCCCGGTGCCGTGCGCCGCGCCCCACGGAATCTGGGTGCCACCGGCGTCGCGCCTGATCATCGAGAATGGGGGCTGCACCGAGTCCACGTGCCGCCGCGCCTCGCAGCGTTCGAGAAGCGCCACATCGAAGTTCGACACGCCGGCCGCGCGCACCTTGCCCTGCTCGACCAGCCGGGCCATCGCGTCCCACGAATCTTCAACCGGGACGCCTCCTTCATCAGGCCAGTGAAATTGGTACAGGTCGATCCGTTCCACTCCCAGGCGCCGGAGGGACGCCTCGCATTCCCGCCGGATCGAATCGGGATGCAGGGTGCGGCGCGACACCTTCATCCGATCGCTGTCGTCCCACTCCAGCCCGCATTTGGTGAACACGTAGGGGCGTTCCCGGGGCGTGAGGCTTCGCAGAAATCGGCCGACCACTTCTTCGGAGTGTCCGAGCCCGTATACCGCGGCCGTGTCGATCCAGTTGACGCCGTGCTCGATTGCGTGGCGCATCGCCGCGATCGATTCCTCGTCGTCTTGCGGACCCCAGCCGAAGGACCATCCGCCGCCTCCCGCGGCCCAGGCGCCGAAGCCGACGGTAGTGATGTCGAGCCCGCTCGTGCCGAGCGGCCGGGTTGGCAGTGTCATGCGGTGAATGATATATCCCGCCCTCGCTTTCGGGCGAGCCTTCGCATTACTATTCGCCAACCGGAGGTGATTGTATGACCGCACGCCCGCTCATCGCGACCCTGATGTTTCTCGGCACCGTCGTCAGCGCCCAGACTCCCGCGCAGCCGGCCGAGGCGCCGCCCGCCGCCGCGCAGGCGTCTTGTCCGGAGATGGCGACGGCTCTGACCGCGCTGATGGGAAATGACACGCGGCTCAGGGACTTCGCGAACATGTCGCGGTATCGGGAAGCCAACCGGACGCTGACCGCACCGGCCCGCGCCGATGCGCGTATCGTGTTCATGGGGGATTCGATCACCGACGGTTGGCAGCAGCCGCGCTACGGCGGGTTCTTCCCGGGCAAGCCGTACGTCGATCGCGGCATCAGCGGACAGACGACGCCGCAGATGCTGCTGCGCTTCCGCCGCGACGTCATCGATCTGCAGCCGAAGGCAGTCGTGATCCTGGCGGGCACGAACGACATCGCGGGCAATACCGGACCCATGACGAACGAGGAGATCCATGGCAATCTGGCCAGCATGAGCGAGCTCGCGCACGCGCACAACATCAAGGTCGTGTTCTCGAGCGTGACGCCGGTCAGCGAATATCACGTCGCCAATCCCCGCGTCGTACCGCAGACGACGAGCCGGCCGATGGCGCGGATCAAGGCGCTGAACGAGTGGATGAAGTCGTACGCAGCCGCGCACGGCGACGTGTACCTCGATTATTTTTCCGCGATGATCGATGACAAGGGACTGATGAAGACGGAGTTGACCGAGGACGATCTCCATCCGAACGCGAAGGGTTACGCCGTGATGGCGCCGCTTGCCGAAGCAGCGATCGCGCGCGCGTTGAAGTAATCCGCGGTTCCTTGGCGTCCCGCGTTACCTACGAAGCGCCCGCAGCGGATCGAGATGTGCTGCGCGGCGGGCGGGACCGAAGGATGCAGCCGCAGCCACGACGATCAGGATGATCGATACGCCGGCCTACGTGACCCAATCGTGCGGCGTCATGCCGCCACAGGCGCCCGCACGTCCCGAACCGCTGGGCGGTGTCGTGCTGGCATTGCGGGCATGTCCTACTTCTGAGTCTCCAAGATAATTCGGACTTCGATTGGATTATCGGCCCTCCGCGCTTCACGCGCAAGAGAGCCGATCATGACATGCCCGCAATGCCAGCACGACACCGCCCAGCGGTTCGGGACGTGCGGGCGCCTGTGGCGGCATGACGCCGCACGATTGGGTCACGTA
>JANNHC010000174.1:0-3881 GCA_031404215.1 Acidobacteriota bacterium | reverse complement strand
CGTCCAACAAATCGACGCCCCCGTCTCCCCCAAAGAGGTAGCGGATCCCCAGTAGCGACCGCCGAAAGGTAGGCCGGATCCAAGGGTCGGCCGACGGTTTTGTCGATCTTCTTTCAAATCTTTATGTTTTTAAAACTGCTGAGCGTGATTCGCCACGCTCGAGCGGACCATCTGTTATAATTTCGGCGTACCCCGCTCGCTCTCGGGCGGCACGCCCTTTGCCGCGGTTCAAGACTCTACGCCTAACGGTTTCAGCTTTTTTCTGGAGAACTACTGGATGAATTTCCGGCTCGGCCGCAGAACAATCGCGCTTCTCGCCGTCGTGTTCGCTCTACTGCCGGTTGGCGCCGCCTTCGCGCAGGGCGTGACCACCGGCAACATTACGGGGATCGTGACCGACGCGCAGCAGCAAACGGTGCCAGGCGCGGCGGTAACCGCCATTCACGTACCCTCGGGCACGACCTACAACGCGACCACCAATGCCGAAGGCCGATTTTTCATCCCCGGCATGCGCGTCGGCGGTCCGTACAGCGTGACGGTCACACTGGCCGGGTTCCAGACGCAGGTGCAGGAGAACGTCACCCTCTCGCTGGGCGTGGCTCAGGACCTGTCGTTCGCACTCAAGGTTGCGGCATTTGCGGAGACGGTCACGGTGTCGGCTCAGTCCGATCCGATCCTCAGCTCGGAGCGGACCGGCGCGGCCACCTCGGTCAGCCGTGAAACGCTCACGGCGCTGCCGTCGATTTCCCAGCGGCTCCAGGACATCGTGCGTCTCACGCCGCAGTACGGAGGCTCGATGTCGTTCGCCGGCCAGGACAGCCGGATGAACAACATCACGGTGGACGGTGCGTATTTCAATAACTCGTTCGGTCTGCGGAACGGTCCGGGCGACACGAGCGGCGTCGCGCCGATTTCGCTCGATGCGATCGAACAGATTCAGGTGAACATCGCGCCCTACGATGTGCGTCAGGGCAACTTCGTCGGCGCATCCGTGAATACCGTCACGCGAAGCGGCGGCAATCAGATTCGGGGCTCCGTCTACCGCAGGTTCCGCAACGAGGGCATGGTCGGCACCAAGGCGAAGAGTCTGGCCGTCAATCCGGGCACGTTCACCTTCGGCAACACCGGCGGCTGGGTGTCCGGGCCGATTGTGAGGAACAAGCTGTTCTTCTTCGCCAACTACGAGGACGAGTCGCTGACGCAGCCCGGCACGACGTTTGTCGCGAACACGGGCGGCCAGGCAGCGGCCGGCAGTACGACCCGCGTCCTCGCATCCGACCTCGACGGGCTGAGCGCGTTCCTGAAATCGAAGTTCAACTACACGACAGGACCCTATCAGGGCTACGACTTCTCCACGCCGGCGAAGCGGTTCCTCGTGAAGACCGATTACAACATCAACGACAAGAACAAGCTGGTGTTCCGCTACAACCATTTGAACTCCAGCGCCGATACGCTGGTGTCAGACAGCAGCTCGCTGGGATTCGGGAACCGGCGGGGGCGAACGGACGCGCTCAACTTCCAGGCCTCGAATTACCAGATCCTCGAGAACATCCGTTCGGGCATCGGTGAATTGAACACCGTCCTCGGCAGCACGATGTCCAATAACCTCATCGTCGGATACACCACGCAGGACGAGAGCCGTGGGTACGTGGGCGAGTTCTTCCCGTTCGTGGACATCCTGAAGGACGGCGCCACCTACACGTCGTTCGGCTTCGAACCGTTCACGCCGAACAATGAGTTGCGGTACAACACGCTTCAGGTCCAGGACAACTTCACGAGATTCGGCGGCCGGCACTCGCAGACGTTCGGCGTGAGTTACGAGAAGTACAACTCCGAGAACGTGTTTTTCCAGGGCGCGCAGAGTGTCTACGTTTACAACTCGCTGGACGATTTTTACGCGGACGCGAACGACTCTCTCGCCAACCCGAACCGGACGACTGCCCCCGTGTCACTTCGCCGCTTCCAGGTGGGCTGGAACAACATCCCGGGCCAGGAGAAGCCGATCCAGCCGCTCGCGGTCACCTACGCCGGTGCATACGCGCAGAACGATTGGGCCGTGGCCGACAACCTGAAGGTCGTCCTCGGCCTCAGGGTCGATGTTCCCTTCTTCGAAAAGACGGGGTATCAGAACGCGCTGGCCGACGCGCTGGCATTCCGGGATCAGGGTGGCAACACGGTCCGCTACGACACGGCGAAGCTGCCCGATCCGAATATCCTCTGGTCGCCCCGGGTGGGTTTCAACTGGGATGTGCTCGGTAACCGGAACACGCAGATCCGCGGCGGCACCGGAGTCTTTACCGGGAAGCCCGCGTACGTGTGGATCTCCAACCAGATTGGCAACACGGGCGTACTCACGGGCTTTGAACAGCTTGAAAACACGACCGCCCGTCCGTTCAACAGCAGTCCCGATCGGTACAAGCCCGCCACGGTCACCGGGGCGCCGGCGCGCAGCTATGCGCTGGCGGTGACGCAGCCGGACTTCCGGTTCCCGCAGACGTGGAGGAGCGACATCGGCGTGGACCACCGGCTCCCGGGGGGGATCATCGCAACGGCCGAGTTCCTCTACAATCGCGACGTCAACGGCGTCTCCTACATCAACGCCAACCTTGCGGTTCCGAATACGTCCTTCGTGGGCGCAGACACTCGCCCGCGCTGGACGAGCAACCGCATCAACAGCAATATCTCGAGCGCGGTCGTCCTCCAGAATCAGGACGTGGCCCGGTCGTGGAACATCTCCGGCTCGGCGTCGAAAACCCTGAGCAGCGGGTTCCTCCTGAAGAGCGCGTATAGCTACGGCGAGGCGAAGAACACGGTCGATCCCGGTTCCATCGCGTTCGGTTCGTGGAACAACAACCAGCACTCGCGCGATCCGAACAACCCACCGCTGGCGTTCTCGGCCAATTCGCCCGGCCACCGCGTGTTCGTCGCGGCCGCCTACACCAAGGAATGGCTGAGTCACGGCGCGACGACGGTGTCGGCGTTCTGGGAGGGCCGGACGATCGGCAACAACGGCTACACGTTCACGGGTGACCTGAACGGAGATGGCGGCACCAACAACGACCTCATTTACGTCCCGCGTGACATCTCGGAGATGAACTTCCAGCAGTACGTGGCCGGCGGCCGGACCTACACGTCCGCGGAGCAGGCGCAGGCATGGGAGACTTACATCCAGGCCGATAAGTATTTGAGCAAGCACCGTGGTCAGTACGCGGAGCGCTGGGCCGTGTTCCTTCCGTTGGTTCGTCGGATGGACCTGAGCATCGGGCAGGAGATTTTCGCCAATCTGGGCGGCCGCAATGCGTTTCAGGTGCGGCTCGACATCCAGAATTTCGGCAACCTGCTCAACAAGGACTGGGGCGTCAGCCAGCGCATCGTCCTCAGCAGCCAGCCTCTCGCGGTGCCAACCGCGGCGCAGGGCGGCCCCGTGGACGCGCAGGGACGCGCGCAGTACCGGTTGAGGACCCTCACAACCAGCGGTGATTTGATCACGACACCGCTCGAGTCCACCGCCTCACTGGCTGACGTCTACCGAATGCAGGTGAGCGTGCGTTACAGCTTCCGATGATCCGAGGCTCGCGAGGCGCGGCGGCTATCAGCCAGCTGCGCGTCGCGAGAAATTCAAATTCGAAAGCCCGGGACTCTTCAGGAGTTCCGGGCTTTTGTTTTTGGGGGCTGGTTCGGTGGGTCTTCACCGTCCCTCTGCCACGAAGTCACGCTGCACGGGCTGACGGCGGGCACGATGAACACGAAGGGCACGAAGCGCACGAAGCGCACGAAGGATGCCCTCAAAGTTCTCGGATGAACCCGGGAAGGACTCGGGGTCGCCGGACAGCCGGCCACGGCCGGCTCCGAAGCGAAGCCAGGATTTCGAAACACAAACA
>JANNHC010000173.1:0-3355 GCA_031404215.1 Acidobacteriota bacterium | reverse complement strand
CGGCGCGATGAGGAAGAGCCCGGCGCCTGCGCCTCGGTGCCATTCGGCGCCGTTGAGGCTCGCGCCGAAGTTGACTGCCTTTGCCGCGTCCATGAACACCGTTACGCCGAGCCTGGCGCCGCGCAGCACCGAGGTGATGGGCACGCGGAGCTCGGCCGACGTGACGATCATGCGATCCGCGTCGAAGGTTCCGGCGCGGAAGCCGCGCAGGTTCGAGGCGCCACCGAGGAGCAGCCGCTCATAAGGGGGCAGCGTCGCGTCGCTCGTGAAGTACTGCACGCGGCCCGCGGCAACCGACTGCCCGACGACCCGGACGTAACCACGTGCATCCGCGTCATAGCGGTTGATGGTGGCCCGCCCGCGCACGTGCAGCCCCGACCATCCGCCGCCCAGAAGCATCGCATTGCCGGGAAACGCGGGATCGCCGCGCGTGTCGAGTGCCGCGTTCGTGCCGAGCGTCCAGATCCGATCATCGAGCGCCCCGAACTCAACCGAGCTTCTGGCCGCATCGAGGCCGAGCCTGACGATCCGCGCGAACTGGCGTTCGGCGCGCCCTTTCAGCTCGACGCGCTGATCCGCGATGGCGAACCGTGGGTTTTCGCGATTCCAGATGCCGAAGCTGGAAAATACTCGACTGAGCGGTCCGTGTTTGAACGTGCGCTCGAACTCGAGCGCCGCGCGCTTCGTCCCGCCCCACGTGAGCGGCACCGAGAGCCGCTCGCCGGCCCCCAGCAGGTCGATCGTGCTGATCCGTCCGCCGTACGTCAGGCCATAGCCGTCCGCGTAACTGAGGATTGGAAAGAACATCAGCCGGCTGGTGATCCGGCGCCACGGCCGCGCCCCGGAGCCCGCCCCGCTGATGGCTGCCGACGTGACACCAGGTCGCTCGTGCACCACCAGCACGATCGCGACATCCGTCGGGTCGTCCAGCGATCGATAACGCTTACGGACTTCGACCGTCTCGAACCGTGCACTGTCCTTGAGTCGCTGCTCGATCCGTTTCAACGAATCGTCCGTAAGCGGATCGCCCACCGCCATCCCGGCAACTTTCAGCACGTCCTCATCCGTCAGCGACGCGTTCCCATGCACACGAATTTCGCGAATCGTCTCCGATGGCGCCTGTTGGTCCTCGACAAACGGTCCGTGCTCCGTCACCTCCGGCCCCTCTGGCTCCCTGGGCCCCCCTGGCACCCAGCTAAGCTTCGGCGTCCTGATCCGGGTCTTGACCTCCCCCTCGCGATAATTGGTGAACGTCCGGTCGTAGCCCGCCTCGAACGAGCCGAGCGCGAGCGTGAGCCCCGCGTGGATCGTCATCCCGCGCGGGAGCCAGACGCCCGGAAAAGGCTGCCCCATCGTCATCGACGCGCGGAGATCGTCGATGCGGACGAGCCACGCCGCCGGGAGAAAATCGAGCCAGACGTTGTCGAACGTGTACTTGACGATCTGGTGTTCCGCCGGGTCCACCCACAGCGTGACGAGCGCTGTCTTGTTCATCTTGCGATTGAGATCCTGCTCGATCCGCCGGTCCCGTTTGTCGTCCTTCGACGGCTTCCGCTTGATCTCGCGCGGAGTCTTCTCGTCGTCTTTGTCGTTGAATAAGGCGGTGGGGTAGTACTCGATGCGGAGGACGTCCTGCCCTTCGAGTTGTTCGCGGCCGGCCAGATAGTAGTTGCCTGGTTCGAACGTGAAGTCCATGAAGTACGCTTCGGACACGAAGCGCGGTTCGGTGGGAACGGTCGCGCCGCTGACCTGAATGCCTTCACTACCGACGCTGATCTCGCGCTTGTCCGGTTCGTTCTTCGCCTTGCGTTCCTGCCGATCGCGCTCCCGCCGGGCCCATGACTGCTCGTACTCGAGACGTGCCTTCTCGCCAACCGCCACGCCGTTGAAGCGCACGGGACTGCGCACGTGCATCGCCTCGCGCTCGTACCACGTGAAATCGCGTCTGGTCCTATGGAGTGGCCAGCGGCCCGGGCCGAGAATCTCGAACGTCTCGGTTTCGTCGAGCACGTACTGGTTGAGCATCTTCCGATTGACGTCGCGCCGCGCCAGGACCTTTTCCATGAATGCATCGAGGTCGCTCTTCGCCGCGGTGGGCTTTGCCTGCGCAGCTGCGGGTGTCGAAGGGGCCTGCGCCGACACCGCCTGCGGTGGCGTGGCGAGGGCGATCAACGCCAGAGCGACACAAGGTGCTGGAAGATACACGGGGACCTCCGGGCGGGGCAGGGCTGGCAGCCCGTTAGACGACGGGCCAGCCGGCGTAGTTCCTGATTACTCTATCGCGATACGATGGCCGCCATGTCCCGGAGCCGTCGCGCGGCGATACCTGTGCTTCTGGCGGTCGTGGTGACCGCCTATGGCGGACTGCTCCGGCTCGACGCTCTCGTGCAGCGCCACGGAGCGGTCGATCGTCCCGCCTGGGCACGCGTGCTGACGCACGAGGGGGCTTCATTTGCTGCACGGGTACGCCCGTCCGGGTATCGTTGGGCGGCCGCCACGCCGTATGTCGGCGGCGATCCAATCAATTACGTGAAATACGCACGCGAGATGCGCTCCTTTTACCAGGCGCACGTGCGTGAGCCAATATTTCTGGCGGTGACACGCGGATTTCTGTGGGTGCTGTCGGATCAGGATGTCGCGGTCAGTTTCGCGTCAATGGCGGGATCGACGCTCGCGATTTTCGCCACCTACCTGCTCGGTGCGGCGTTCCTGTCGCGGACGGCCGGACTTGCTGCGGCGCTCGCGCTCGCCGTCGAGTTCGACGCCATCTCCTGGTCGGTAGAGGGTTGGCGCGACGATGTGTTTACGTTGACCGTCGTGCTGTCGGCCTGGGCATTTGTCCGATGCCGCCGCGAGCCGACACGCGCCCATGCGATCCTGCTCGGACTGGCGGCGGCTGCCGCGTGCCTGACCCGGATCACGGCCTTGTCGTTTGTGCTGCCGGGCCTCTGCTGGCTGACGTTCGACGGCGACGAGGCGGCACGCCGTCCGCGTGCGAAAGCCTCGGCCGTCGCGGCGTTCGTCCTGACGGTGCTCGTGTCGCCGTATCTTGTCAGCTGCGCGATTGCCACCGGCGACCCGTTCTATGCCATCGACTATCACACGGGATTCTATCGATACGGCGAGGGTCTGCCGTCCGATCAGCCGATGAGCGCGGCGGCCTACGTGGCCGCCAAAGTCAGCAGGCGGCCAATCGCCGGATTCGACACCGCCGTCACGGGCCTCTTCGTGCAGCCGTTCGTCGAGCTCGAGACCGCGGACAACCAGTTCGCGGCGATGTACATCGGATTCGCGTCGAAAGACCTCGACCAGAACCAGATCACGGACTACCTCACGCGCGTGGTGCAGCCGCGCC
>JANNHC010000172.1:0-11757 GCA_031404215.1 Acidobacteriota bacterium | reverse complement strand
GGCGTTCTGACGCTCGGGCCCACCTAGGTATTTGTTTACCTCGGGGTCGGAGCGATGCTCAATAAGCTGGGGAAGGTCATCGCCTCGCGGAACCGTTCGCGATCGAAGGGCTTCAGCAGGTAATCGAGCGCGTGCACGTCGAACGCCCGGAGCGCGTAGCGATCGAAGGCCGTGACGAACACCACCAGCGGCATGCGGTCGGCGCCGATGGCTTCGATGACGTCGAATCCCGATCCGCCCGGCATCTGGACGTCAAGGAAGACCAGGTCGGGCCGGAACTGCTCGATCGCGGCGATTGTCGCCGGCGCGTCCGGGCACTCGGCGACAAGTTCAATCCACGGTTCATCGGCCAGCAGCAGGCGCAGCCGCTGGCGCGCGAGCGGTTCGTCGTCGGCGATGACGACGCGAGTCTGTTCAGTCGATTCTGTCATGCCACACAAGTTGCGGTTTGGTCGGTCCCGGGCGTGACACGGCGAAAGGGAAGACGCATCTCGACTGTCAGTCCCTGGCTTGCTTCGATGAACTCGAGCGCGTGGGCCGTCCCGTACAGGCATTCCAGCCGGTCCCGCGTGTTCGAGAGTCCGACGCCGCCGTGAAGTTTCGCACGCGCACCCCGGCTCAGTCCCACCCCGTTATCGCGGACGGTCAGGTGGAGCTCGACGCCGTCGCGTCGTGACGCGATCGAGACGGTGCCCGGACCGCTGCGCGGCGCGACCCCGTGCTTGATCGCGTTTTCGACGAGCGGCTGGAGAATCAGCCGAGGCACTTCGGCGTCGAGCGTGTCCGGATCGATGTCGTAGTGGACCGTCAGTCGGTCCTGGAAGCGGGTCTGTTCGATCTCGAGATACTTCTGCAGAAACTCGAGCTCTTCGTGCAGCGAAACGCACGCGGCGCCGGACCGCGAGAACGTGATGCGGAGCAGATCGCTGAGGCGGCTGATCATCCGGTCGGCCGTCTCAGGCTGCGTGTGCACGAGCGTTGAGATCGCGTGGAGCGTGTTGAAGAGGAAGTGCGGATGCAGCTCCGCCTCGAGCGTTTTCAGCCGCGCTTCGGCGAGCCGGGCTTCAAGGTGCGCGGCGCGAATCGCGCGGGCCTGCGACTCGCGGTAGTAGCCGAGCGCGTAGCTCACCCCCACGATCGCGGAATACGTCATGAGCGCCCAGTCGAGATTCGTCAGGTAAATGCGCTGCACGAACGATGTCCACGATCCATACGAGGGGAACAGGCGGCCCGGCCACAGCAGCGCGCGGACGCCAATCATCCCCGCGAGATGAACGATCGAGAACGTGATCGCCGCCAGCGCGTGGGCGCAGACCGCACGCAGCCAACCCGTTGCGCCAATCGGGAACCGGTGCGCGATGCGGAAGATGATGGCCGTGAGCGCAGCAGGGACGTACCAGTACGCCAGGTTCAGCACCAGCAGGCGCCAGACCTCGATGTCCATCTGGTCTCTGATATTGAGCGTGGTGAGCCGGTAGGCCTGCAGGGTCGAGAAGATGCCGAGCAGTGTCGCCGCGCCGAACACGAAACGCACAGGCGGCGTCCAGGCTGTATGCATCGCAGGAACTATCACGGCCGCGCGCGCAATCCGTCAAGCGCGGAATCGACCATCGGAATTCGTCACAGGTAAGTGGGCTGTTCGTCCCTGAAATCAAGCCGTTGGTCCCGGCTCGCGTCGACCGCGAGGACGATCAACGTCGCATCGTCCTGGAACGCGCCGCCGGCGAAAGACGCAACTTCGGCGGCAAGGCGCGCCTGCAGCGCCGGCGCACTGCACGCGCGATGTTCGACCGCCAGGCGCACGAGCTGGTCCTCACCGAAGTCGATGGGCTCGGGGCCGTCGTCGTCCGTGCCCGCACGCCGCACTTCCGTGATGCCATCGGTAAACAGGATCAGGCGAACTCCAAAGCTCATGCCACGGCACAAAAACAGGCCTATCGACGTAAAAACAGGCTTGAAACAGACAGTCTACGGCCTCGGCTTGACGCCTGATCGTGTCCGGTCCCGCACACTCCCGTCCCGGAAACGGGTGGATCGAGCCGGCAGCACAAGGAACCAACAGCGCCGCGTGGCTGTCCGCCCCCTACAGCCCACGGGGCTCGGACCGATAACACGGCTTGATGATTTGGTTTTTCGAACGGCACCAGTCGCGCCTGCATTATGAAATCAGGCGCCAGACGGACGGGCCGGACTACGAACTCGTGATTACGTTTCCCGACGGGCGTCAGGAGGTCGAACGCTACGACGACCCCAACGCCGTGACAGCGCGATCTATCCGGCTGGAGCGCGCGCTGACCGACCAGGGATGGGAACCACCGCAGGTCGGGCCGCGGCCGCCCGGACGAAGCGCCGATTCCTACTAGTCCTCCAGGATTCGTGCCGCGTCCTACCGAAGAATATCGTAAGGGTCGATAGGGGTCCCTTCCCACCACTGTTTCGCGGAAGTCAGCTTGAAGACCGCGAAATGGAGGTGCGGCGTGTCTTTGGGCGCATTGCCCGACGTCCCGACGTAGCCGATGACCTGCCCCTTCTTGACCGTGTCTCCCTCGCGCAGACCGTCGGCGTATCGCTCCAGGTGGGCGTAGTAGTAGCAGAACTGTTCGGTGGGGTCGAATTGATAGACCGTCGTCCCGCCGGCGTTGCTTTCGAACAGCTTTGCGATTGTACCGTTCTCGATGGCCCTGACCGGCGTATTGCGAGGCGCGAGAATATCGATGGCTTCGTGGGACCGCAAACCGCTGCGCCGATCCTCGAACGATCGTACGAGTTGATCCGGTTTCACGCCTTCGACCGGTACCTCGAACTTGCGGTGCGTCAACTCTTCCGGGGGGGCCGCGCTGATCGTCGGCGTCGAGTCGCCGGCCGTGGCGGTCGGAGGCGCCGGCCGCCGCCGTTCCTCCAGCACCGGTGCATCGACGTCAGCCAATCCCGCGTCGCTCGCAAGTGCGCGGGCGGGTGTGGGGTCCGGCTGGTTCGTGTTCGGGCCGTATGTGGTGATCAACACGGCCACCAGTGCCGCGCCGACGACGAAACCGCACGCGGCGCCGATGGCGAAGGTGCGGGCGCTCTTTTTGGTCGCCTGATGTGACACTGCGCCTGCTATTCCGTGAAGACCACCCGGCTGCCTGGCTTGACGAGCGCCGCCAACCGCAGCGCGTCCCAGTTCGTCAGGCGGACGCAGCCGTGCGATTGGGTGCGGCCGATCGTGGCTGGTTCCGGGGTGCCATGCAGCCCGTAATGTTCTTTGGAGATGTCGATCCACACGACACCGACCGGATTATTGGGTCCGGCGGGGATGCTGGCTTTGGTGTGCGACGGGTCGGAGTCCCAGAAGAGGTCGGGATTGTACCGGAACGTGGGATTCGACTGGACCCCCGTCACCTTCCACTCGCCTATGGGCAAGGGATCGTGCTCGCTCCCGGTGGTCACCGGGGCATAGAAGACGACGCGGCCGGTTGAATCCGTGACCGTCAGCCCCGAGCTGTTCTTGGCGACGGTGACAATGACGTCGGGCTTCTGCGGGGGCGCCTCCGGTTGTGGGGCGGCGTTGCCGCGCGATTGAGGCGTGCCGCGCCCTGGCGCATCGCCCCGACCGGCGGCTTCTTTCGTAGCCGGCTCTTTCGGAGCGGGGACTACCATCGGATCAACGTTCGGCACCTGGATTTCCTGATCCGCGGAAAACGCGACGCCCGGATTGAGCTGCTGCAGGAATGCCGGCGTCGAGTGAAAACGCTCCGCGAGCGCTTCAACCAGCGACGTGTAGCCGAGCGCGGGCAGCTTCGCCGACTCCATCATATCGGCCGGCATGCGATCGATGAACGGCCCCGCCGCGTCCTCGGCCGTGATGCGATATGTCGTGATGGCCGGTATCGCCGGGGCGCCCGCCGCGTTTTCGCTCTTCTGATACATCGCGAGCGCCTTTTTGGTATTCGAGCCCATCCGGCCATCGATGGAGCCCGGAGAGAAACCGGCCCGATCGAGCATCACCTGCATCTGCAGCGCATCGGTGCCCTTCGGCTGAGCCCGGGCGCCGGCGGGCGGTGCCGGTGCCTGCGGCGGATTAGGCGCAGGCGCCTGCTCCAGCATGGCAATGAGTGAGAGCGTGACGAATATCGGGATGGTCATCTGATTAGTTCCATGAAGTGGCGTGTTGATGCGTGGGCGTCATTCCGCGGCCCCCACACGCTCCACCGCGCGGCGATCGCCGCCGGTCCGGCGGTCGTCGTCCATTGACCTCATATCGAGTTCGAAGATCCGGAACGGACGATCCGGAAACACCTCCCGCATCAGAGACATCGAGACGTTGTAGACCGGTACGTCCTTCGCGGTGCGGCCTTCGGGCTGCCCGTGGTGCGCGTGGCCATGAAAGACCGCCGTGACAGGGTACCGGCCGAGCGGTTCCTCCAACCGGCTGCATCCCAGGAAGGGAAATATTTCGAGAGGTTCTCCTTCCACGGTGGCCTGGATGGGCGCGTAGTGGAGGATCGCGATGCGATGCTCATTGCGGAGGCGGGCGAGCGCCGACTCCAGCTTCAACGCCTCGTTGACCGCTTCGTGCACGAACGTTTTGATGATGCCTTCGCCCCACGGGCCAAGCGCCCGCCGGCCGAATCCGCCCGCGAATCCCTTGACGCCGGCGAACCCGATGCCGAGGATCTCGGTGCTGTCTCCGTCGAGCGGAACGACGCCGGCGTCCACCAGGATTGCGCGGATGTCGTCCTGCTGGGACGACTCGAAGTCGTGATTACCCAGCACCGCGACCGTTGGGATCTTGAGGACCGCCATCTCGCGCACGAGCGCCCGCGCTTCCTCCGCGAGGCCGTAGTCGGTCAAATCACCGCAGAGGATCAGAATGTCGGCGGAGTCGGAGATCTGACTGAAGAGCGGCTGCAGCAACCCGGGCGTGGCGTTGCGGCTGTGGTGAAGGTCGCCGATCGCGGCGATTCGAACGAGATCCTTGATGGGCGGCATATCCCTCCAGATCGGGGAGGAGCAAGATGCATACCGCGGAAATGCCTTGCGAGGCGGGTTTTGGGCCACGCCCGCATGAGCTCAGGCGCGCGTGACGAGGTCGTCGATCTGCCGACCTAGCGAGGCGATGGCCTCCTCGAGCATGCGCCTGTGGGCTGGGGCGCTCGCGCGGCCGAGGTCGTGCTGGGTCCGTTTTCGCGTCAATTCCAGCCCGCGACGGTGGTCGTCGATGGCGCGCTCCTCCGGCGTCAGAGGACGCCCGGGGGGCCTCGGTCCTCGAGCCGCCTCTTCCTGCTGAGCCTCTACCGACTTCGATTCGAAACCTCTAGCCATGTGTCCATTGTACGGCGGCGTGCGCCGCATGCGGCGAAGATCTGGCCGGAAACTATAATGGTAGGCACATGCTCATGCTGAGCCGGTATTTCCATCGCCCGGGCGCGCTCGTCGTGTCGTTTGTGCTCCTGATGGCTGCGTGTCACGCAACCGTCGGATGTAATACTGGAAAGGGCAGCGATCGGCCCCCTTCGCAGGGTACTGCGCCGCCGCCCGCGGATCCTGCTCCATCTCGTACGGAAGACGAGCGGCCGAAGATCGTGTTTCTTGGCGACAGTCTGACGACCGGTCTCGGCCTGGTGGACACGCAGTCCTACCCGTACCTCCTGCAGAAAAAAATTGACGGCGACGGATTTTCGTATGAGGTGGTGAACGCGGGCGTGTCGGGGGACACGTCTGCGGGTGGGCTCCGGACGCTCGACTGGGTGCTGCAGGAGGACGTGCGGGTGCTGATCGTCGCGTTGGGCGCAAACGACGGGCTGCGGGGGCTATCCGTTTCCCAGATGAACAATAACCTCGGAGCGATCGTCGAAACCGCGCAGGCAAAGAACGTGATCGTGATCCTCGCGGGCATGGAGGCGCCGCCCAATTATGGGGCTGACTACGCGGTATCGTTCCGGCAGGCGTACCAGGCGCTTGCCCAAAAATATCGTGTACTGTTGATTCCCTTCCTCCTCGACAAGGTCGCCGGACAACCGACGCTCAACCAGGCTGATGGCATTCATCCCAACCCGCAAGGGGCCGCGATCGTGGCCGACACCGTCTGGAACGTGCTGAAGCCCGTGCTCGATCAGATTTCCGCCTCATGATTGAGCTTTTCGGCGTTTCGAAGTCCGTCCCGAGCGGGAGCAGCACGCTCACGATTCTCCATCCGATCGATCTGGCGATCCCAGACGGACAGGTCGTGGCGATCACCGGCGCGTCGGGCAGCGGCAAATCGACGCTGCTCGGACTGATTGCGGGGCTCGATGCCCCGACAAGCGGCCGGATCGTCATCGACGGCATGGACATCACGGCGCTCGATGAGGACGCCCTTGCGCGCCTCCGTGGCAGGCGGATCGGGTTCGTGTTCCAGTTTTTCCACCTGCTTCCCTCGCTCACCGCGCTCGAGAATATCCTCGTGCCGATGGAGATCGCTGGCGTGCCCGGCGCGCGCACGCGCGCGCTGGCGCTGCTCGACGAGGTCGGCCTGTCGGAGCGCGGCCATCACTATCCCTCCCAGCTTTCGGGAGGGGAGCAGCAGCGCGTCGCGATTGCTCGTGCGCTCGCCAATGATCCCCCGCTGCTGCTCGCGGATGAACCCACAGGGAATCTCGACAGCACAACGGGGCGCCAGATCATCGACCTCCTGCTGAACGTGAACCGGTCGCGTGGGACGACGCTGGTGCTGGTCACGCACGACGCCGAGCTTGCCGCCGTCGCCCACATGTCCATCGCGTTGCGCGATGGACGGGTCGTCTCGCAGACGAGCGGAACGGCCGACACCCGGATCCCGGCTTCCGCATCCCGGCCATGAGCTTCGTCCTGAAGATGGTCGTCCGTGAACTTCGCGCGTCATGGCGGCGACTGCTGTTTTTCTTCATATGCGTCGCGATAGGCGTCGCGGCCATTGTGACGCTGCGATCGATCATCCAGAGCCTTCGCACCGGACTGATGCGGGAAGCTCGCGCCACGATTGCGGCCGACGTGCTCGTCCAGAGCAACCGCGCCTGGACGCCGGAGATCCGCGCGGACCTCGATCAGCGATTCGCCCTGGCGCCCGTCGAAGCCAGAAGCGAGTCGATCGAGACCGCGACGATGGTGCGAGCCGAGCATGGCGCGGCCGTCGCGCGGATGGTCGAGCTTCGGGGCGTTGAATCCGGATACCCGTTCTATGGCGTGCTCGTGCTGCAGAACGGCAAGCCGTACTCGCATCAACTCCTGGCCAACGGCGGCGCGCTCGTCAGGCCGGAGCTGCTCGCGCAGCTCGGCGTGCAGGAGGGCGACCGGATCCTGATCGGGGGCAAGCCGTTTACGATTCGAGGCGTGATCGATCAGGAGCCGGGACGTCGCCTCGGCGGGTTCAGCCTGGGGTCGCGCGTCTTCGTGGATCTGGCGGATCTCAGGAGCGCCGGTCTGTTGGTCTTCGGGAGCCGTGCGAATTACCAGATACTGCTGAAGGTGAGGGCGGACGGCGTGGACCGCCTCACCCGGGACGTGCGCACGGGGTTCCGCGATCGTTTCGTCAACGCGCGTTCCTATCGATCGACCGAGGATCAGATTGGCGAAAGTCTTCAGCGCGCCGAAAACTTTCTGAGCCTCGTCGGGTTCGTGATCGTCGTGCTTGGCGGGATCGGCGTGTGGAGCGTGACGCGGGTGTTCGTCCGTCAGAAGATTCGTAGCGTGGCGATCCTCAAGTGCGTGGGGGCCTCGAACGCGCAGGTACTGGCCACCTATCTGCTGCAGGTTGCCCTGCTGGCGATGGCCGGCAGCCTGATCGGTGTGGCGCTTGCCGCGGGGGCCATCCGCGCGATCCCGCCGTCGTTGACCGAATCATTCGGCGGCCTGGCGTATGGGTTGACGCCGTCCGCCGTCCTGCAGGGGCTGACGGTCGGGCTGCTCGTCTCGGTGTTGTTTGCGCTGGTGCCGCTGCTCGACGTCAGGCGGGTCAAGCCGCTGCTGCTGATGCGTGGCGCGGACAGCAACGTCTCTGCCGCGACCCAGCCCGCCGGGGCGCGTGGTGCCATGTCGTGGTTACGGCGTGTGGACTGGCTGCAGGCGGGCCTCGCGGCATCGGTCGGGGCGGCGCTCATCGGGGTCGCCGCCTGGCAGGCCGGTTCGTGGCGCGCTGGCGCGGCCGTCAGCATCGGATTCGCGACGGTGGCCGGAGTCCTCTACGTCGTCGCCTTCCTGCTCGTGCGGGTGGTGACGCCGCTGGCCGCGGCGCCATGGTTTCCGCTGCGTCACGCGGTGATCAGCCTTCGGCGTCCCGGGAACCAGACACGCGTGATCCTGCTGTCGGTCGGGCTCGGCAGCTTCTTCGTGCTCGGCGTCCGTGCGCTCCAGGGCAACCTCGTCTCCGAGTTCGATGTCGGCGTCGGCCGGGGAGGCGCTGACATGTTCATCGTGGACGTCCAGCGCGATCAGGTCGAGGGGGTGCAGGCGCTCCTGCGTGAGCGACAGGATGCGGGCGCTGCCCCCGCGCGCCTCGTTCCGGTGCTGCGCGCGCGCGTGACGGGGGTGCGCGGGCGGGAGGTCACCCTTGAAAATGCCGGCGACGTCCGCGGCCGCGGATCGCTCTCGCGGGAGTACGTGATCACCTATCGGGACCACATCGAGTCGAACGAGGAGGTCGTTGACGGCACGTTCTGGAGCGCGGGCGATCCGCTCCCGGCCGACGCGCCGGTCTCGGAGGTCTCAATCGAGGAGAGCATCCACGAACGGTTCAACATCCACGTCGGCGACGAAATGCGCTTCGATGTGCTCAGCCGGCCGCTGGTCGCGCGCGTGACGAGCGTCCGCCACGTTGAATGGGGGGACGCGCGAAGCGGCGGCTTCATGTTCGTCTTCCGCCCGGGCTCGCTCGCCCAGGCACCGCACACTTTTATCGGATTCGTGAAGGGGCCCGACGATCCGGCGGCTCGCGGCCGCCTGCAATACGACCTCGTCGCGCGCTACGCGAACATCACCGCGATCGATGGGCGGGAGATCATCGCCCGCCTTCAGAAAGTCATCGACAATGCCGTACTCGGAATCTCGATCGTTGGCGGCATTGCGCTCCTCAGCGGTGTGCTCATCCTCATCGGCGCCGTGGCCATGACGAAGTTCCAGCGGGTTTACGAGGCCGCGATTCTGCGCACCCTCGGCGCGAGCACGCGGCTGCTCACCATGACGCTGGCGCTCGAGTATTGCGCGCTGGGGCTGCTGGCCGGAACCATCGGTGCCGCCGGGGCGCTCGGCCTGAGCTGGGGCGTCACGCGGTTCGTGTTCGATATTCCGTGGCGGCCGGCCCCAGGCCTGCTCGCAATCGGGGCGGCATCCACGATGCTGCTCGTGACCGCGATCGGCGTGCTGGCCAGCGCAGACGTACTGCGGAAGAAGCCGCTCGCGACGCTGAGGGCCGAGTGATGCATTCGATGCCCGGGTACGGCCTCGCGAACGCCACCCTGCCGGCGTGCGGTCGGGCAGATCGGCGGCATCATCGGGAGGAGCGAGTCGTCCGCGAGCCCGTGCTAAGATGAGAATTTACCGGGGGTGGCAGGAGCCGTTCCGAGGGGCTGCCGCCGGGGAGAAACGTCAGCATGGACTACGCTCCGTACAAGGAATCGCTCCTGCGCAAACGCGGCGAGATCCTTTCGGCCGGGGGCGGCGTCAAGCCGTTGCCCGCGACGATCGAGGTCAACTCGCGACAGGGCGATCTTGCCGATCAGGCCAGCGGGAACAACGAAGTACACATTCAGCTGAAGCTCAAGCAGACCGACGCCAAGATTCTGCAGGCGATTGAAGAAGCGCTGTACCGGATGGAAAAAGGTACCTACGGGATCTGCAGGGACTGCGGCGAAGAGATTGCGGCGCCGCGGCTGAACGCCATCCCGTGGACCCGCGTCTGCATCACCTGCAAGGAAAAGCAAAGCTCGTGAAGGCTACGGAACTGCTGGCGCTGCTGAGCGACTTCTACCGGGACAAGCTCGTGATCCGGCAGCGGCACGTTGCGGTGGCGAAGCACGTGGCCCACTACGATTTCAACAACACCTACCAGTACGTGATCGCGCGCGAGGACGTGCAGCTCAATTGGCTGCGCGACGCCATCGCAGACATGGACGGACCGATCGAAGACCTGCCGGAGCCGGAGATCCACGCCTCCGGCAAGGACGCCGAGATCCAGTCGCAGCTGATTCGCGAGGATCGGGACGCCGCCACGGCCTTCGCCGACAAGTGGCGCCCGCGCATGGAGGCGATGCCAAACGCGCGGCATCGGAGCCTGCTTCGTGTGATCCTGGGAGAAACCATGGAGCACAAGCGGTTCTTCGATCAGGCGCTCGAGGGCCGTTCCGATCTGCTTGGCCGCCGCGCGGACGGTGCAGGCACAGGCGGCGGCGTGCTGGGTGTCAGGTGGATCGAGCGCTGACCGGGCGTTGACCACGGTTGCGATTGCCCTGGGCGCCAACCTGGGAAACCGCCGTGCGGCCTTCGACTTTGCCGTCGAGCGCCTGTCCCAAATCGTCTCCAACCTCGTCGTTTCGGAGCCTGTCGAGACAGAGCCCGAAGGCGACGGGCTCCACGATCAGCCGCTTTACCTGAATGCCGTCGCGGTCGGCGAGACGTCGCTCAGACCCCTCCAGCTTCTCGATGTGCTCCTGGCCATCGAGCAGGCGCACGGCCGTGAACGGCCCTTCCCAGGGGCCCCCCGCACTCTCGACCTCGACTTGATCCTGGCCGGCGATGCCCGCGAAAATTCCGCCGGCCTCTACCTCCCGCACCCTCGATTCCGCGAACGCTTCTTCGTCCTCGGACCGCTCGCCGAGATCGCTCCGGACCTCGTCGATCCCGTCACGGGATTGAGGATGTGGGAGCTGTTGAAGAATCTGCTGAAGGATGAGAGTCGGTGAAAAAAAGAGACAAGGGGAAAGGGAAAAAGGACAAGGCAGAAAGAGAGCGAGTGAGAGCCTTCAGCTGCCGCTGAGCGCGTAGTCGCGAAGCGGCCGGCGCTGGGGGTGGGGCCCCAGCGCCATAGAGAAAAGTGGGGCCCCGCGAGCCGGTAAGAAAAGCAGACGCCTGCGCCGAAAAAGAAACGAAAAAAAAGGCCGAGGGCGTAAGTCCCCGGCCCTTCAATCTCACGCGTTCGGCGGACTACGTGGTCTTCTTGTAGACGCGCTTCTGGGTCCCGCGCGCGTTGGTCAACTCGACCGTCAGCACGCTGCCGGCGAGCGACCATGTCTGCGTCGTTTCGTTCTCCCCGGCTTTCGTCGTGATGACGAGCTTGCCGCCGTCGAACTTGGCGACCGACACGCTCTCTGTCGGCGTGCCGCCCCGGCCCATCATGGTGTTCTTGCTCTCGGTTCCGTCGAGCTTGTAGGTCGTGACGACCTTGTTCTCGCCCATCGTGCGCTCGATGGTGAGCGTGTCCGCGGTCTGCTTCACGGTCGCCGGGCCGTTGCCCAGCGCGCCGCCGCCGCCACGGCCGCCGCCCATTCCGCCGCCTCCCGGTGCGCCAGCTGGTGGCGCGCCAGCCGGTGGGGCGCCTCCCGGTACGCCGCCCGGCGCCGCCATGCCGCTAGCTTCCGTGTCGATCGTCCAGGTGCCCGAAAAGTCCGGCTTCTGGGCGAAGGCCATTGTGGCCACTGTGAAAATCGCCGCGGCAATGATTCCGATTCGTGCCCGCTTCATGCGTTGCTCCTTGGTGAATGATGACGTGACGTCGCGCCCACGTGCATCCTGCTACGACTTCCGGCTCGATTATTCGAACCGAAGCGC
>JANNHC010000171.1:0-3080 GCA_031404215.1 Acidobacteriota bacterium | reverse complement strand
TATCCTAAATCGAATACTGGGGTTACGTCACGTGGGTGGTGGCCGGGGGGTTTGCCGCATATCTTAATGATCTCGGGGGTCGTGTGGCCCGCCTCCTGGGGGGCCAGCGCCCGGTCGGGAACATCTAGTGTCTAGACAAGTGACGCGTGGATCGCTATCCTCTCGCCAGTTGTCATCTTGTAACACCCCTGGAAGCGTCTTAAGGAGGACCCTGTGACGGCACCGTCTCCGATTCGGAGTTTGCTCACCGCCGCCTGCTTCGCGCTGGCCGTGACTCTGATGGCTGCTCCCCTCGGAGCGCAGATTCTCTACGGCAGCATCGTCGGCGTTGTCAGGGATTCGAGCGGATCGCGGCTCCCCGGCGCGACGGTCACGATCGTGAGCAAAGGCACGAACCTCACCCGCGAAACGGTGTCGGATGCCGAGGGCAACTACACCTTTGGCAATGTCTTGCCCGGACCCTATGACGTCAAGGTTTCGTTGCAGGGGTTCCGCGAAGCCGTGCGAGCCGGCGTGCCGGTGACGATTGGGCAGATCTCCCGCGTTGATATGGCGCTGGAAATCGGCGTGCTGACCGAAACGGTGACGGTCACCTCGGCCTCGGAGCTGCTACAGACCGACAAGGCCGACGTCAGCACCGAGCTGAAGTCCGACGCCATCACGCAGATGCCGACTGGCCGGTTCCGCAACTACCAGGCGCTGGTCAATCTGGTGCCCGGCACGATGCCAATGTCCTTTGGCAACGCAGAGACCGACACGCCGGCGCGCTCGATGACGACCAACGTCAACGGACAGGCCAACACGAACAACTCGACGCGCACCGACGGTGCCACCAACGTCAACATCTGGCTGCCGAACCACGTGATGTACGTCGCGCCGGCCGAGACCGTGGACACGGTGAACGTCTCAACGGCGACCTTCGACGCCGAGCAGGGCATGGCCGGCGGCGCCGCCGTCACGGTCATCACCAAGTCGGGCACCAACAACTTCCGCGGCTCGGCGTTCGAGTACTTCAACAACCAGGACCTCAACGCGTCGCCATACAATTTCACGCTCTGCACCATCAACTGCGCACCGAGCGGCAAGCCCAAGAAGTTGCCGTACGAAGTGAACAACTACGGCGCGACGCTGGGCGGCCCGATCCGGCGCGACAAGCTGTTTTTCTTCGCGTCGTTCGATGGCTTCCGGCGCGCCCACGAGGAGCATCGCTTCTTCAACGTGCCCGACGCCGCGCTCCGGTCCGGTAACTTCTCCGCCGCCCTCAACAACAGTGGCGCGCCGCAGACGATCTATATCCCCTTTACGGGCACCAACGGCGTCGGGCGCGTGCCGTTCGAGGGGAACCGCATTCCGGTGAACCTGCTCGATCCGACCGCGCTCAAGGTGCTGAACCTGCTCTACCCGATGCCCAACACGACGGGCACCGGTCTCGGCGGGTTGACCAACAATTACCAGCGCATGGAGACGCGCGAGTTCGCCCGAGACAACTACGACGTAAAGGTCAACTTCAACCGCACGTCGGCGCACCAGTTGTGGGGCAAGTACAGCTACATGAGCGCCGTCGTCGACGATCTGTCGAACTACCTCGGTCCGCCGTCCAACACCGAGAACCCCGACGACGGTGGCTTTACGAAGGTCTACTCGGGGACCTTCGGCCAGACCTGGACCCTGAACTCGACGACGCTGCTCGACACGACGTTCGGGTTCGCGCGTCAGGATCAGGACGTGTACGGGCCGGACTTCAACGCGGGCAACTTCGGCCTCGACGTGCTCGGCATCCCGGGCACCAATGACGCAGGCCTCGGCGACAAGCGCTACGCGGGCTACCCCGTGTTCAACTCGGGCTTCTCCTCCGTGGGCAACCGCGACGGCTGGAACCCGATTTTCCGCGACGAGCGGACGTACTCGCTGGCCGCGAACCTGACGAAGAGCGTTGGACGGCACGACCTGCGCACCGGCGCCACGATCAACTACATGTATCTCGATCACTGGCAGCCGGAGAGCGGCAACCCGCGAGGCGCGTTCAACTTCTCGGGCAACACTACGGCGCTTAGTGGTGGGCAGGCGCCGAACTTCTTCAACCAGTTCGCCTCGTACATGATGGGTCTGACCTCGAATGTCGGCAAGAGCGTGCAGAACGAGCTGATGACCACGCGCGAATGGCAGCACGCGCTCTTCTTCCGCGATCGGTGGACCGTCAACGACAAGCTGACGCTCGACCTCGGCCTGCGCTGGGAGTATTACCCGATCGCGGAGCGTGCGGACGGCCGCGGCGTCGAGCGCCTCGACCTGAGCACGCTGAACGTGATCATCGGCGGCCGCGGCAGCAACCCCAAGTCCGTCGGCCTCGAAGCGGGCAAGGACAACTTCGCGCCGCGGCTCGGCATCATCTACCGCCTGAACGAGGCCACCGTCCTGCGCTCGGGCTACGGGATCACCTACAACAACATGGCCTGGGGCCGTCCGATGCGCGGCCACCGCCAGTATCCGATCACACTCGCGACCACCTTCACGCAGCCGCTCCAATTCCAGTGGTACAACGTTCTCGGCGAGGGAATCCCGCGGGTCGTCGGACCAGACCAGAGCTCGGGAAGCGTCGCCCTGCCCAACGCGGTGGGCATGACGACGCCGGAGCTGGGGAACGTCGATCGCGGCATGATCCAGACGTGGAACGTCGCCTTCGAGCGCCGCCTGCCGCTGGACATCTCGGTGGACATTGCCTACGTCGGCGCGAAGGGAACGGGCGGGTACGGGTGGATTGACGTCAACCTGCCGACCACCTACGGAGGCGGCGCCTCGAGCCGCCCGTATTTCATCAGCCACGGCCGGCAGCTCGACACCGAAGTGTGGGGCGCGAGACTCGACACGGACTACGACTCGCTGCAGATCGCGATCAACCGGCCGTTCAAGCAGGGCTTCATGCTGAAGGGGGCCTATACCTTGAGCCGCGCAATGAACGAAACCGACGCCGATGGCCTTACGGGCCTGGCGTTCGGAGCGCACCCGCTCGAGCAGCACCGATCCTGGGCGCGCGCCGGATTCGATCGGCCGCACAACCTGCAGCTCGGGTTCGTCTACGA
>JANNHC010000170.1:0-7547 GCA_031404215.1 Acidobacteriota bacterium | reverse complement strand
CTTGATCCGACGCTCGTCCAGATGCTGGAAGAGAGAGTCGGGCAGCATCTCTGATTGAGTGGCAGGGGTTGCAGGGGGGCCCACGGGGTGCCAGGGGGCGGGAGGGCCACGTTGGTCGGAACGATCGGCGCCGCTGCGCGTAGTATACGAAAGTATTCGTACACACGACCCGGGGAAACGCTGATGTTCGACACCTTACGGCAGGACGTCCGCTACGCGAGCCGCTTGCTGAGGCGCAGCCCGCTCTTTACGGTGACGGCCGCGTTGTCGCTGGCCATCGGGATCGGTGCCAACGCCACTATTTTCTCCATTGCGAACGCGCTGCTCCTCCGCCCCCTACCCGGGCTCGCCGAGCCGGACAGACTGGTCGATGTCGGCCGAACCCAGGACGGCCGAGGTTTCGACAATCTGTCCTATCCAAACTACCGCGACCTGCGCGACCGGGCGAAAACGCTCTCGGGGCTCTTCGCGTATCGCGTAGAGCCACAACCCATGAGCCTCGGCACGAGCGGCGAGGCCGAGCGCATCTACGGCACCATGCAGGACGAAGCCGAGCGGCTCAGCTGACCATACCCGCTGATGTCAGCGGATGGAAGAGGCATACTTGAACCACGATGCGCGCCGCGGTTGCCATTCTACTGTGCGGATTGCTCGCGGGCTGCGGCGGTGCCGGCGAGACCGCGAAACCTGCCTCGCCTCCTCCCGCGGCACGCCATCTCGTCATCATTACCATCGATACGCTCCGGGCCGATCGAGTGGGGACGTACGGCTACGCAGGGGCACGGACGCCCGCGATGGATCGCGTCGCGCGAGACGGCGCGAAATTCACGCACGCGTATGCGACGGCGCCGATCACGCTGACGTCCCACGCGAGCTTGATGACGGGGCGTTATCCCGCAGGGCATGGAGCGCGGCATAACGGGATGCGGCTCGATCTCAAGACACCGACGCTGGCCGACACGTTGTCGCAGGCGGGCTTTGCGACCGGCGGATTCATCGGCGCCTACCCGCTCGATCGCCGGTTCGGCCTGATCAAGGGATTTCAGACGTACGGCGATCGCATGCCGGCAAGCCGGGATGGGCGGGCCGTCAACGAACGTCCCGGGCGCGTTGTCGTGGACGAAGCGCTCGCATGGCTCGCCGGCCATCGCAGCGGCCGGTTTTTTCTGTGGGTCCACCTCTTCGAACCGCATGCGCCATACGGCGATCCCGGCGACCCGCGCGGCCTGACGGCGCAGGCGCGATACGACCGTGAGGTGTCGGAAGCCGACACCCAGGCGGGCCGGATCATCAACGCGCTTGGATCGGACCGCGTGTCCACGCTGGTCGTGATTACGTCCGATCACGGCGAAGCGTTCGGCGAACACGGCGAGTCGGGCCACAGCATTTTCGTGTATGACACGACCCTGCGCGTGCCGCTGATCGTGTCGGGCAGCGGCCTCCCGCGGGACCGGACGATCGGCGATCCGGTCGCGCTCATCGATGTGGCGCCGACCGCGTTGCGGTTGCTCGGTGTCGCGCCGTTCGACGCGGACGGCATCGACCTCTCCCCCGCATTGAACGGCTTGGCGCTCCCGGCGCGTGACCTGTATGCCGAGTCGTTCGCGCCGCTGCTCGATTTCGGATGGAGTCCGCTCCAAACCATGCGGTCGCGGCAATGGAAGTACATCGACGCGCCGCGGCCCGAGCTGTTCGACATCGTGCAGGATCCCGACGAGACACGCGATCTGAGCCGGAGCGAACCGGTGCGCATCGCCGACCTGCACGATCGCACCGTCCGCCAGTCGGGGGGGACGCTGCAGTCGCAGTCCCCCATCGACCCCGATGCACGCGCGCGCCTGCAGGCGCTCGGGTATGCGACAGGCTCCGGCGCCTCGGCGGGCCCCGCCCGTCCCGATCCAAAGGACCGCCGTGATGAGGCTGCCCGGATGGCGCAGGTTGTCTCCGGCGAGTTGCGCGGCGCGCCCCTGGAACGCGCGCTGCGAAGCATCCTGGCTACCGATCCGGAGAATCCGCAGGCGAACCTGCGGATCGGCTACGTGCTGCTCGAGAACGGCCGGTGTCGCGAGGCGGCACCGCGCTTCCGATCCGCGATCGCCGCCCACCTGCCGTCAGCCGATGCGCATCTCGGCCTCGCAGCCTGCGAGGTTTCCGGGCGCCGATTCGATGCAGCCGCGGCTACCTTGCGTGAGGGTGAACGGGTCGAACCCGGCAATCCCGTCCTGATGGCCAACCTGGGCATCGCGCTGTCGGACGGCGGCCACCCGGCTGACGCGATTGCACCACTGCAGCGCGCTTTGACCATCGATCCGGACCTGCACCAGGCCAGATTCGCGCTCGCAATAGCCTTCGCGCGCGCCGGCCGCCGATCTGACGCGGCGTCAACGGCCGAAGATCTCCTCCGTCGACTGCCACCGGACGCACCCCAACGCCGAGAAGTCGAGCGGCTCCTCGGTGCAACGAGAAGCCCTCCCCCTGAGCCCTGAAGCCTGAGCCCCGGGCCCTGTACCTTCGTCCCAGAACAATTAGTTGGATGCCATATCCAAATTGGCCTTGATGGGCCAGGTACCACACCGCCAAATGTGCATTTCGTCCTCGAAATCTGTTCATCCGTCACGGCCATGGGTGGAGGGGCCTTTGCTTTTCACTAGGGACCTCGTCCCATGAGAAGACGGTTTTTGCGCTGGGACGATTAGCCGAGGCATGCCGCAGACCTCGGCTGTTTGCCGTAGAATCAAGATGCCGTATTGAGCATTCGTGGGACCGCCCCGCACGGCCACGGCATCTTTTCAAAGGAGTTTGACAGTATGAAAAGGATCATCCTCGCGATGATCGTGCTGTGCGCGGTTGGGGCAACGGCCCCGGCATTCGCACAGCAGACGACCGGCAACATTACAGGCCGCATCACGGACGCTCAGGGAGCCGCGGTGCCAGGCGTGACGGTCACCGGAAAGAACACGCAGACCGGGTTCGTCCGCACCGACGTGAGCGACGGCGAGGGCATCTACAGGCTCACGGGGCTCCCGGTCGGCGCGTACGATCTGACCGCCGAGCTCCAGGGCTTCAGCCGGATCGACAACAAGGGGATCGTGATCAACGTCGGCCAGACGCTCGACGTGAACATGACCCTGAAGGTCGCCAGCCTCAGCGAGTCGGTCACAGTGACTGGCGAGACCCCACTCATCGAGACATCGTCCTCGTCGGTCGGCGGCGTGGTCGACGTAGGCCGGATCGAGAACATGCCGCTCAACGGCCGGCAGTTCGCGAATCTGGCGGCGACGATTCCCGGCGTCGGCCTCGGGTTCCACTCCGACCCGACCAAGAGCACGCAGTACTCGCCTCAGATCGGCGGCGGCAACGGCCGCAACCTGAACTACCAGATCGACGGCGGCGACAACAACGACGACACCGTCGGCGGGCTGCTGCAGCTCTTCCCGCTCGAAGCGATTCAGGAGTTCAACTTCGTGACGTCGCGCTACAAGGCCGAGTACGGCCGCAGCAACGGCGGCGTGATGAACATCGTCACCAAGAGCGGCACGAACAACATGGCGGGCAGCCTCTTCACGCTGTACCGCGACGACAAGATGAACGCGAAGACCGAGACCGAAAAGCTGAACGAAGCCGACAAACAGGACTACAAGCGGTATCAGTTCGGCGGGTCCTTCGGCGGGCCGATCGTGACGGATCGCGTGCACTTCTTCGGGGCCGCGGAACGCACGCAGCAGGACACGTTCCAGATCGTCTCGACGTCCGGTCTGTATCCTTCGCTCGATGGCACGTTTGGCACGCCCTACCGCGAGAACCTCGTGACCGGCAAGGTGACCGCGAACCTCAACCCCGCTCAGTACCTCGCCGTGCGTTACGGGCGGAATACGAACTCACAGCCTTACGGCGCCGCGCCGAACACGCCGCCCAACGGCTGGGGCACGAGCAAGAACAGCTTCAACTCGATCAACCTGAACCACAACTGGGTGCTTGGCGGGTCCAAGCTCAACGAGTTCATCTTCCAGTACGCCGATTTCGCGAACAACATCAACGCGAACAGCCAGGACCCGTACGAGACGTTCCCGAACGGCGTCAGCGTCGGCCAGAGTCCCAACACGCCGCAGACCACCGAGCAGAAGAAGTATCAGATCAAGGATGACTTCTCGTGGAGCGTCTCCGGCATGGGGGGCCTTGGCCACGAGCTCAAGACCGGCGTCAACTTCATCAACGAGCCGCGTCTCTTCATCACCTTCAACGGCGGCAAGGGGGTCGTCCAGTACACGCACCTGACCGACAGCGTGACCGGGCCGATCTCGACCGTTCAGCTGAGCGACGGCGACGCGGCGGCGAATATCCCCTTGAAGCAGTACGCCGCGTACGTCCAGGACGACTGGCGCGTGAACGGCCGGCTGACGCTCAACCTGGGATTGCGGTACGACTACATCACCGGCTACCAGTTCGACCAGTCGAAGAACGCGAACTTCGTGAAGATGCAGGCGGCCGGCAAAGCCGGACTGCTGGCGGGCATCAAGGGGCTCGAGAACTTCGGCAAGGACCCGAAGAACGACGGCAACAACATCCAGCCGCGCCTGGGCTTCGCGTTCGACGTCAACGGCAAGGGCCGGGACGTCATCCGCGGCGGGTGGGGCATCTACCACGACATGGCCTACACGAACTCGAACGCCCTCTTCGCAGCCAGCGATGCCACGGGCGTAGGGTTCGGGACCGTCCTGAACGTGGACAACCAGAGCGGCATCCGCAACCCGGATGGCAGCTTCTACCGCGTCGGCCAGCCGCTCTCGAACATCCAGTCGCAGAACCAGGCCGACACCAGCACGGTGCCGGTCTTCGGCCAGTTCACGGACCCGCGCCTTCAGCTGCCCTACACGAGGCAGACGGCGTTCGGCTGGTCGCATCAGCTCATGCAGAGCACGGTGTTGACCGCCGACTTCGTGCGCAACGACGGGCGCGACCTGAACACGCGGCCTCGGCTCAACACGCGGCCGGTCGGCGATCTCTCCGGCGCGAGACGGCTTGCGTTCACGGGCATCAGCCCGAACGCGCTCGGCACCCGTGCGGGCTCCAGCTACGGCAAGAGCAAGTACACCGCGCTCATCGTCGGGCTGAAGCGGCGGATGCTCAACGGCGTCGACTTCTCGGCCTCGTACACGCTGGCGGAGTCGAAAAGCACGATCGGCACAGCGGCCGACGAGCTCAACCAGAACCTCCTTCAGGATGCGACGTTGCTCTACGATGATCCGAGGGTGTACGGTCCGACCGGGCGCACGGATGCGCGTCATCAGGGCACCGTCGCGGCGGTGCTGCAGGCGAAGGGCTTCACCGTGGCGCCGGTCTTCCTGTTCCGTACGGCGCTTCCGGTGTCGATCACCGAGGGGATCGACTTGAACCGGAACAGCGAGCGCAACGACATCCCCGCCAAGGCCTACCAGTTCGACGGCGTCGGGAACGCGCCGAAGGAAATCGGCGACTGCAAGACGTGGAACTGCGGCCGCGGCGCGCCCCGCACGCAGATGAACCTTCGTGTCTCGCGCAGCTTCCGCCTCTTTGGACGGTCGCGCGTCGAGGCGATTGGCGAGGTGTTCAACTTGTTCAACGCGAAGAACCCCGCGACGTTCACGACGACTCGCCTGTTCGGCGATGGCACGCCGAACCCGAACTTCCTACAGCCGCAGGAGTATGCGGGCGACTTCCAGAACCCCGAGCAGCGCGTCGGGCAGATCGGCTTCCGCTTCTCGTTCTAACGATCTGATTCTCAGACGTCAGGAATTCTCTTCAGGGGGCGCCTCACGGCGCCCCTTTTTTTTCCTGCCTCTTACCTCCCGCCTTCTTTTAGCAACGCCTGCGCGGCCTGTCGCTCGCGCGACGCGGGCGGGGCGGACCGGAGAATCTGGCGGTAGGTCTCGACAGCCTTTGCGCGGTCGCCGCTTTCCTGATACGCAATCCCCAGGTTCAGGCGCGCTTCGTGAAGTGCGGGGTCGCGTGTGAGCGCCTGCTGAAAGAACGGAATGGCTTCCACTGGACGCTTTCGCAGCACGAGGACCACCCCGAGGCCGTTGGCCGCGTCCGCATAGGCGGCGTCCATCTCGAGCGCCTTCCGATACGCCTGGTCGGCTCGATCGAGATCCCCCAAAGCGCGCCGCGCGTTCCCGAGGTTCGTCCAGTACGAAGCGCTCGAGGGATCCCTGGCAACGGCGCGCTCGAACGAAGCGGCGGCCTCCGCCACGGCTCCCGATTCCACCTGCAGCAGCCCGAGGCCGTTCAGCGCCGCTGGGCTCTCCTTGTCCAGCGTCAACGCGGCCTGCTCCGCGCGCATGGCTTCCTTCATGTCCCCCGCGGCCCGCGCGGCAACGCCAAGGTCGTGATAGAGCGACGCGTCTCCTGGCCAACGAGTCAGTGCATCCTTATAGGCGGAGACGGCGGCACGCGCGTTTCCGCTATCCTTCAGCGCACGCGCATATGTCGATCTGAAGACACGTGACGCCGGAAAGTGTCCAGCCAGATCCCGCAGGATAGGCAATGCCTCTGCGGTGCGGCCCGCCGTCACATCCGACAACGCCTTTTCAAAACGATTCCACGCGTCGATCGTTCGCGCCGGGTTGGGGCCGATGTCTGCGTTGGCTGCCTGTGTCGATCCGCTGACGTATCCGAGGGCTCGAAGCCGTTCGGCGGCCTCGGGCGCTATCCCCGCCTCCGGACGGGGTGATTTCGACTGCGAGAGCTCACGAATCCGCCTGGTCATGCCCTCCACCAGGCTGCCTCTGGTCGAGGCAAGATTCTGGATCTCGCCCGGATCGGCCGACACGTCGTAGAGCTCAGCTTCCGACGAGAGGATCAGCTTCCACCGATCGCCCGCCAGCGCCGCGAGCGCGTGCCAGCCGGCCGCACGCGGGTACTCGGTCTCAGAGTAGACATCGCTGGTTCCGGGGCGAGCTCCGGGCTCGCGCGAAAGCGGCAACGACGTGCGCATGAGCGGCGCAGGCTTCACCCCCGCCATCGCCAGCAGGCTGCCGGCGAGGTCCGCAAGCGATACGCTGTCGTCGAGCGTCTGAGGCTTCGTCCGGCCGGGGGCAAAGACGACAAGCGGCACGCGGAGCGTCGAGTCGTACAGCAGCATGCCGTGTGACTGTTCCCCGTGATCGCCGAGGCCCTCGCCGTGGTCTCCGGCGAGCGCGACGATCGTCGACCCGACGAGATCCCGATCGCGGATCGCCGAGACGATGCGGCCGACCTGCGCGTCCGCGTATGCGACCTCTCCGTCGTACGAGTGCCCTCCTGCCTTTGCCAGGAATTCTGCGGGCGGGTCGTAGGGCGTGTGCGGATCGTAGAGATGCACCCATAGGAAGAACGGCTGTTGGGCCTTGGCGAGCCACGCGAGCGCAGCATCGGTCACGTCGCTCCCTCGTCGCTCGGCCTCGAGCTGCGCCCCGAGAGCCGGGTTCCGGTGGACCCGGTCGTCATACGTGTCGAACCCATCGGCGAGGCCGAACACACGGTTCAGCACATACGCGCCGACAAACGCGCCGGTGCGGTAGCCTGCGTCG